>CAYMQW010000196.1:0-5030 GCA_964392595.1 uncultured Nitrospiraceae bacterium | reverse complement strand
CCCCCGCTTTCCTTTCCCCTTTTGAGCACCCGAAAATGTTTACGGGGAATTTTTCCCCCTTCCTTGTGTTTTTTTTCCACCCGCCCGTCTTTCTTCCCCCCCCCCCCGGTCCCCCTTTTTGCCAACACCTGTTTTTTGAGGTTTGAATACTTTCTGGCAATGAAGATCAGAAAGAATCCACACCCAGAAGCTACGACAAGCCAATCTATCCAAGTCCATTCCTGGTTTGTGCCATGAGGGTCGGGAGAAGTCACCACCGCAACCAGCATCATCCCAATTGATATTCCTCCATAGAGACATACGCCGTACCACCGTCCTCTCGCGCTTGTTAATTGTGGATAGATGAGTGCGGCAAAAACCAGAGAAAACGAGAAGACCGAAATTATCGTAGCCAGGGTTGAGAGACCAATCATTTTATTTCAGGTGTTCCTCCCGAGGCTAACAATGATTTTGGTTCCGACACAGTGACGTTGTCCGAAATCCAGCAACCCAAGACCAACACCTTGAATTTGTTAACAGTTCTTGTGGATAAAAGGGAATGTATATTTTCAGAAAAGTCTCTGCCAAGGAAATATTCATCCAAGCCACAGTGTTATAAGGGATTTTCCACACATAGATTGATCTAAATTTCTACGTAATGGCTCAGAACACACAATAGATGGTGTCAGAATTTTTCTGACTACTATGCCCAAATATTGTGCAACTTGCTTATTAGTAGATCAGGAACCACCAAACGTGGTCGGGAAAAATTGTTTTCACCAGTTTATCCCCAGATTCTGTGGGAAATGGTTTCTACAATCGGCGCGGATTTTGCTGATTTTTCTAAAAAGCAAGAAAGCACCAATATGAATTCCAGATTTCATCCTTACAGGCAATCTCATGAGGTTGGAGAAATGGTTCAAACTGAATTAGCCTTTTGAAAAAAAATAACGTATGACCTCTCCAAACTCAAAGGGTGCTCCTTGAACGCGAATCTCGACCAATCACAGAATTTGATCCACGCCCTTACGAATCCATCGGTCTATCCACATCCTGTCACCCAGATCATAATCCAAGAAACACATATTTCCTGGGTTCTCCTGACGGGCCCCTTTGCTTACAAGATCAAAAAGCCCGTCAATCTTGGATTTGTGGATTTTTCCACTCTCGCCCTGCGACACCACGCCTGCCTGGAGGAATTGCGGCTCAATGGACGTCTCGCACCGACCCTCTACCTAGAAGTCGTACCCATCACGGGAACACCTGAAGCCCCAACGTTTAATGGCCACACTGAACCTTTCGAATTTGCCGTTAAAATGCGGCAATTCCCCCTCGATGCCACACTCGACCATGCGTTGCCGAAAGGTGAGGTTCAGAATCGGCACATGGATCAGCTTGCCAAAGATCTGGCACGATTTCACGCAGGCCTTCCTGCTTCCCTGGAGTCTACTTCTTTTGGGGATCCTGAAGTCATTGGAAAGACGGTCATGGATGTGCTTGACCCCTTTTCTCAGGAAACCCAACCCTCAGACGACCGTGATCTTCTTCGATCACGCCGCAATTGGTTACAGGAGGAACAGGCTCACTGCGATGAGGTCTTTGGCAATCGAAAACGCCAGGGGTTCATTCGAGAATGTCATGGAGATCTTCATCTCGCAAACGTGGTGCTCATCGATGACATTGCTACCCCATTTGACGGCATTGAATTCAGCGAACGGTTGCGATGGATCGATGTCATGAGTGATACCTCGTTTTTCGTGATGGACCTTTTGGCCCAAGGACGGACCGATTTTGCGTTGAGGTTTTTAAATGCGTACCTAGAACACACGGGCGATTACGATGGAATTGCTGTCCTTCGATTCTATGAAGTGTATCGCGCCCTAGTCCGTGCCAAGGTCGCCCTCATTCGCCTAAACCAACACCAACGACCTGATGACACGTCGACTTCCCTTGCCGAAGAATATCATCGATATCTCACCGTTGCTCACACCTTGGCTCACCCCGATACTCCAAGCCTCATCATCATGCACGGGCTCTCTGGTTCGGGAAAGTCTACGCTTTCCCAAAACCTCCTGGAGTCGATGGGGACGATTCGCCTGCGATCTGATATCGAACGCAAGCGACTGTTTGGCCTGTCTCCAGACGTGCGCAATGCCCGGAAGGTCAAAACAGAACTCTACGGATCTGATACCACAGAAGCCCTGTACCACCATTTACGGAACACGGCACAAGGGCTCCTTTCATCTGGCTATACCGTGATTGTGGATGCAACATTTCTCAAACGCGACTATCGAGATCTCTTTCGCCGACTCGCGGAGGAGGAAGCCGTTCCGTTCCTCATTCTCGACGTTCAATCGTCACTCGCGACATTGCAGGAGAGGATTACCACTCGGGAAGAACAACGATCCGATGCATCGGAAGCTGACCTTGCGGTGTTACAGGAACAACAACATCAGCAAGAACCGTTGGAGCAGGATGAGCAGACCGTGACGTTCAGCGTCAATTCAGAAGAATCCTTTGATCCTCAACAGGTCATTCAGGCTCTTCGGAACCACTTTGGATTGCAAAAAGGAAACGGGGGATAGAATGACGTTAACGCGGACGCTGTTTGACGATATCCAAGGCCGCGACTCGGTAGGTTTCTGCCATGGTGGGAAAGTTAAAGATGTTTTCGACAAAACTGTCGATCTCGACTTTGGCTAAGAGTCCCATTTGCCCAATATGCACCAAATCGCATGCGCCTTCGCCCACGATATGGATTCCAAGTAACTTCTTGCCTTGAGGATCGGCAACGAGTTTTAACAAGCCATCCGTCATCCCTGAAATCTGCCCGCGGGCAATTTCCTGAAATCTGGCTCGACCCACCAATGCGCCTCCATGACGCGACACCGCTTCCTCTTCGTTAATACCGACGCTCGACATTTCCGGCACGGTGAAAATTCCCATGGGCACCATTTCGGCTGGATGACCAGGATCAATCGCCAGCGCATGACATACCGCTCGCCGACCCTGCTCCATGGAATACGACGCTAAGGATGGAGGCCCAATCACATCACCGACGGCATACACATGTGGAAGGGTGGTTCGGTAAAATTCGTCAACGGGAATCACCCCACGAGGTGTGGGTTCAATGCCAACGGCTTGCAGATTTAAATCCTCGATATTGGCCACACGCCCAAGGGCCATCAACATTTTTTCGCTTTCAAGAACTTCCCCATTCCCCAACCGGGTCATGACTTTGGACAGGCCATCCCATTCTACTTCCTCAATTTTTTGCTGTCCGAAATAGCGTCCACCAGTTGCTTGAAAGGCCTGGACGAAACCATCCGTCATTTCGGCATCCATAAACCGGAGGGGACGGTCAGCTTGATCGACCATCACGACTTGAACTCCCAGTATGGAAAAGAATGAGGCGTACTCACTGGCAATCACGCCTCCACCCAAGACCATGAGGGTTTTCGGTAAATACGTCATGGATAGGATCGAATCGCTATCGAGTATATGTTCATGATCGACCGGAACATTGTCCGGGCGTCGGGGCCGCGACCCGGTAGCAATGACAATCACATCGGCTGAGTACCGATCGGTCGTCCGCTTCGGGGTCGTACACTCAATGTCATGCTCAGAGATAAATTTGGCTCGGGCATGGATGCGCGTCACCTGATTACGATCGAGTTGGGCCGCCATAAACGTGGAATGCGCTTGGACCACTTCATCCAGCCGCTGGATTAAGGCTGGCACAGTGAGATCGTCCCGTAACCGGAAGTCAAACACATTGGAGGTTCGCCGAAACCGAACCATATTGAGGGCACTTTCTCGAAGGGTCTTGCTGGGAATGGTCCCGTGATGGACGCAGGCCCCCCCGACTTGCTTATCGCGCTCAACTAGCCCCACGCGCTTCCCGGCCTTCGCGCCCTGAATGGCGGCTTTTTGGCCAGCGGGCCCACTGCCTATCACTAAAATGTCAAAATGATTATTGGAACTCATACCACCATCGCATCGACGGCCTGAAGAATGGTTTCCCCATGTGCATGCAGCGTTTCCATATCGTCCGGATATAGATTCAACGCGTCAACCACAGGAAGACTTTGCAAGCCGGCTTCATCAAGAGAATCCAACTCTAAGATGTGAGAGGCCAAATAATCGGCCAAACAGGTCACCATCGCCACGGGACTCGGATTCGGAGACTTCGTATAATCACGATAATACAGAATCGCCTCTTTCACTTGAGGGGGCAGTTTCCATTTTTCCACGACCGACGCGCCAACCTGTACGTGATGCACATCCAGCAACAGGAAAAACGACTCCCACTCCAGTGCCAGACCCATCGTCTGTTGAAGCTCCAACACAGCATTCAGAACGACCGGCTTGCCAATCGTATGCAGCAATCCACCCAAAAATGCGCTTTCTACATTGTGTCGTCCGACCCGCGCAATTTCCTTGGCGTAGAGACCTGACGCTAACGCTTGCCGCCAGAGGCTGGTAATTTCTGGTTCATACCCCTGAACACGGAAGACTCCATTTTCGATGGAAATCGTCATGGCCAGTTCGCCTAACATTTTCATGCCTAACCAAGACACGGCTTGTTGCATGGAAACGATCGGGGACCGTGGTGCATAGGCGGCCGAGTTGGAAATTCTTAGGACCTGACTGGCTATGGCTTGATCTTGTTGGATTAACGCGGCCAACTTCGCCATGTCGGCATCAGGATCACTAGTTAAATTGAGGACTTCAGTGGCAACGTGTGGGAGGAGAGGAAGGCTGAGTTCGTCCTTAGCTATCCGATCAACCAAGGCCGTATGAATCTTTTCAACAGATTCCAGATCAACCGATGCGAGGGATTCAGCCATCAAAAATTCTCAGGTGCAATTTCAAGCCAGCTGCCCAGACAACCCAGGCCTCTGACAGTTTCATCGTATTCTTCGGACTTCTTTTGGACCAGCTTAAATCAAATAGGAGAATTCTTGTTGATACAAAGGTCAGGCATGGCTGATTGAACCTAGACATTATGTATTGACCTCCCAATCTTCAGGCACGTGGGGTAAGCTCCG
>CAYMQW010000195.1:0-5035 GCA_964392595.1 uncultured Nitrospiraceae bacterium | reverse complement strand
TTCTTCCTCCGACAGTTTTGGGATTTTATCTTCTGATTGCACTTGGGCCACTGGGCTGGATTGGTGGACCATGGATGGAACTCACCGGGTCACCGCTCTCCTTTACCTTTACAGGCCTGGTCATTGCGTCGTCGTTTTATTCGCTGCCTTTTGTGGTCCAGCCTCTACACGGAGCCTTCGAAGCTGTTGGGAAAAAGCCACTGGAAGCCGCCTGGGCGTTGGGTGCCTCAAAGCTCGATGCGTTTTTCAGTGTGGCATCGCCCATGGCCATTCGCGGATATCTGAGTGCTATTGTTCTAGGCTTCGCCCATACGCTCGGTGAGTTTGGTGTGGTGCTCATGGTCGGGGGCAATATCCCGGGCGTGACCAAAGTACTCTCCATTGCAATCTACGATCACGTCGAAGTGCTGGAATATTCCCAAGCGCACTTTCTCTCGGCGTTTCTGCTGATATTTAGTTTCCTAATTTTAACCGTGGTCTATACAATCAATAGGCGATTGCCAATTCACGTCTCATGAACCAACTCGACGCCAGATTCCAAATTGAGTATCCGGGATTCCATTTTGATGCGGAATGTACCATGCCTCTTGATGGGACAACTGCGGTGTTTGGAACTTCTGGAAGCGGGAAAACGACATTGCTTCGATGTATCGCTGGATTAACGCATGTGTCAAAAGGGTATCTCAAGTTTGGCCATGATCTTTGGCAAGATGAAAACACTTTTCTTCCCATTCAGAAAAGACGGGTAGGCGTGGTGTTTCAGGATGCTCGGCTGTTTCCGCATCTCAATGCCAAGCAAAATCTTGAATATGGAATGAAGCGGATTCAAGCATCGGATCGCCGTATTGCCTTCGATCAAGTTGTGGGGTTGTTAGGTCTGGAAAGGCTACTTGAACGGCGCTCGCATCATCTCTCAGGAGGGGAACAACAGCGTGTGGCCATCGGGCGGGCACTGTTAACCAGTCCGCAACTCCTCTTGATGGATGAACCCCTGGCTTCACTTGATCAAGAACGAAAGAAAGAAATTCTTCCATTTATCCAGCGGCTGAATCAAGAATTGCAAATCCCCGTTTTGTATGTGAGCCACGATCTCAACGAAATTTTACAATTGGCCAATCACATGGTCTTGATGAAAGCAGGAAAAGTCGTCGCCACCGGACCGATTCAAGAAGTCTTTGCACGCCTGGATCTACCGGGCTTGGTTGAACCCAACATGGTCGGCGCAATCCTCGAAACCCGTATTGCCGATCATGAGCCCGAGTTTGGCTTAACTCGGGTAGAATTTGAGGGACGATCACTTTTCATCCCGAAACAGACTCTTCCTGTGGGAGCACCGTTACGAGTACAAATCCACGCGCGCGATGTCAGTTTAGTAGTTGGTGCCCCTGCCGCATCCAGCAGCGTGCTGAATTCTTTAGAAGCAACAGTGGTCGAAATCGAAGAGTCCCCAAGAGATCAATACGCCATGGAAGTAAAACTCGATGTGGGCTGCCCCCTCCTAGCCATGATCACCAGAAAATCCTTCCACCAACTCAACCTCCAACTCGGCCAAAAAGTCCATGCCCACTTCAAAGCCGTGGCGCTGAGTTAGATGAGTGGGGGAAATGTATTGAAAAACAGATCTGCTCATTTTTACTTGATGTCTGTTAACCTCCAACATGAATATGCAAATCCCGGAAGGAACAAGCTTTCCTAGAAATATTAGACAACCTACTGCGCAAACCCAGTCAGCGATAGTGCGCGCTGCAAAACGGAATACGTGATTAGGTGGGGTGTAGGGGAAATTTATTCCTGATTGATTTCTCGAATATAGGAAATGAGGTGCCAGGTTTCTTCGTTCGTGATATGGCTCATCGCCACCATTGCGGTTCCTGGAATTCCAAGTTTAATGGTCTTGAAAAGATCTTCATCGGTTTTATCGTGCAGAGTTGAGGCGGTCCGAAGGTCGGTCGGTTTGGGGTTCAATCGACGTATCTTTTCAACTGCGGATTCAGGAATTTGGTGAGGGTCACCATCCCGGCCATGGCAAACATGACAGACGCCTTTCCCGTTGAATACCCTCTTCCCTGTTAGAGCTGATACTTCTAGAGGGGGCAGGGGAATCTTGTCCTTTATGGCTGATGATTTTTCTTTGGAAGGATATAATTCTTGGTAGGCTTCAAGCTGTTCTTTAGTACAATGCATTGCCATTTTGTAATCTTCTTTCCCCGGCGTTGTCCCCCATTTTCCAAGGCACCGATTCAAAATTTTACTTTCTTCGGTGTCACTCGGGTATTGTTCTGAATATTGGGCAATGGAATCCAATGCGTCAAACTGTTCCTCTCGACAGTGTTTTTGCATTTTATAGTCGTCTGGCCATTTAGCAGCACAGTTTGTTTTTACCGTGTTTATCATGACCGTTTCTCCAAAGGCATTAACGATCATGGCGACCAGGAGGAATAGTAGTGGAACCAGTATTTGGGATGACTTCGGCATAGGTAGTGAAGTCCTCTAGAAGAAAAAGGTGAATGCCATGGGAGTTCCAGGGGACAATCATAAAGAACTGGTTTTTAGGTGTCAAAAAACGAGGTCAAACTAGGGGTTAAATATAGACAGGCCCGATTAAAAAAATCATTGCTGGAAACAATTACTGTTCTCCAATTCGTAAAATCTAAATCCATTTTTTTCTGGGCTGTTGGAGGGGGTGTGGCAGTTACTTGTCCTTTGGGACCCTTGGGCGTTGGGACATTTCCACCATGGTTTCAAGGCGAACTACTCGTTTGTCAACCGTGACAATATGGTCACCGAGTTTTTCAAGATCACGATTGAGCCGCTTCACTTCATCAGTCAGTTTCAACGTATCGAGTAATAACTCTTTCCAGCCCGCCATTAGACTGCCCCGAGCTCTTTCAGGGTTTTATTTAACTTCTTTCTCGTGGCCCGAGTGTCTTGAATCGCTTCCTTAAGCCGAGCTGACACCAATTCCATCAAATCATTATCCTTGAGTGTATTAAACCCTTCTGGATCGTAGGCATCAATCGCCTCGCGGACGATAGCGGTGGCCGATGTTCTCTTATGTTTGGCAAGACGTTCGAGCTTTGAAACGTTTCTTTGAGACACGAGGTATTGCTTTCGAATGAGCTGTGTAGTGTCAACTTGCATGGGAATCCTTCCTCCGTATTTTGTGTATCATTATACACATACACACCTTAAAAGGCCAACAAGAAATTGAGCCGAGAAGAAGGGGATGAGATTGAAACGATCCCTTCTGGATCGTCAAGCAAACTGGCCAGTGCTTGTAATTGAAATATATTGCCTTCAGGACCCGGATCGTAAGGGGAATGGCAATTCCAATTTTGCTTTTTTCTTCTCTGGCTTTCTTGTGAGATCTGGTCTGGCATCCAGAATCCAGACAATGGCCTGCTCGTTGTAGCTTCTTAGCTGGCTATGGATATGCCAGCGTATTTGGTTTACTGAATTAGCATAGTTGTCGAAATCGTCTTGTGTCATGATCTCCGGTGCTATGGCTAGCAACATTCGAAGGAGGCCGCTTTCACAACCGGAGGCTTGCTCCTAAAATTTTTAGGGTCAGACTCGATATATTTTTGCGTATGTTAATTTCGAGTATTTCCTCAAAGAATCTTTGCCTTGCTTTATTGACTATTTATGACTATCATCTAGTCATGATTAATGTCCGTATTGCTGACCTGAAGAGTCGTTTGAGCGAGTATCTTCGCAATGTTCGTCGGGGAAGAAGTCTTACTGTTTTCGATCGGGATACTCCCATTGCCAAAATTGTGCCTTATGGAGAGAATGGTTCCTTGTTAACTGTGCGAACGCCAACTCAAGGCTCTCCGAAACTTCACAAAATTTCTTTGCCTCCTCCTCTTAAGCTGCGTAAAGATATCGTCCATTTCCTCCTTGAAGAGCGGCAGTCTGAACGGTGATTGCCTATCTGGACTCTTCCGTGCTTCTGCGTGTCCTTCTTGGACAACGCAATGCGTTGAAAGAATGGAAGACTATTGACCAGGGGATTGCTTCTGCCTTGGTTGAAGTGGAATGTTTGCGGACATTGGATCGGCTTCGGTTGAGTGAGGGAATTGCTGATGAAGAAATTGCGATACGACGCGAGGCCGTGTTTCGATTGCTCGACTCTATCGAGATTATCGAATTGACGAGGCCGATTCTCTCACGTGCGGCCCAACCGTTTCCTACTGCTCTTGGTTCGCTGGATGCGATTCATTTGGCTTCGGCGTTATTGTGGAAAGAAGGAAGGGGTCAAGGGCTTGTGATGGCAACTCATGATGTCGCCTTGGCCACTGCATCCAAAGCTAGTGGGTTACGGGTCGTTGGCTAGATTTTTTGTATGATCCAATGAATAGTAGAATGTGGACATCTTTTGGTTCCGGTAGGTGCGCGAAGTTTAGAAATATTGCCTTCACGATCCCGATCGTAAGGGAAATGGCAGTTCCAATTTTTGTTTTTTCATCTCTGCTTTTCTTTTGAGATCTGGTCTCGTATCCAGAATCCAGACAATGGCCTGCTCGTTATAGCTTCTTAACTGGCTATGGATATGCCAGCGTATTTGGTTTACTGAATTAATATAGTTGTCGAAATCATCTTGTGTCATGACCTTCGGTGCCACCTCTAACAAGGTTCGAAGAAGGCTGCTTTCACAACCGGAGGCTTGCTCCTGAAATGCCGGGTACACAAAGTATTGTGCCAAATCCAGCCGGTGGCACAGCACACGGGCAAGTTGGTTGTAATTTCTTTCCTTGTTTTCTTTTCCTCCAACCCCAATGATCTCTTCTCCATAGAGATAGACCTTCTCAAATGTAATGACATACGAGGCTTTTTCTAGGAGCGTATTAAACAACCTGGTGTTCACGTTATACAGTTGCTCTTCAAATGCTAGGGAAACTGTATATCTTGCGACCTCAGGGCGTTTGCATAAAATATCAATCATCCGGCTAAAACACGCTTCCTGGGTTTTTCTATCAAGGGCGGATTCAACTCATAAGTGCACCACCCCACCAAATGGCCTTTGGGCAGAGCA
>CAYMQW010000194.1:0-5036 GCA_964392595.1 uncultured Nitrospiraceae bacterium | reverse complement strand
TCCTCGTAGCTTCTCAAGAATGAGCGGCAAAACACCATACAAGCCTTGTCGAAGGACTCAAACAGCCTTCGCCGAGAAGTCGATTCGGGACTCCGGCTCCGCCGCTCCCAACGCAGGTGAACAGCCGGTCAGGAAAACCTGAACCTCGGACCAGACAGTGTTCGCCAGAGGGGTAGGATTCGGGGTGGTGGACCAGCCGCGCCCAACGTAGTGAAAGGCGAAGACTAGAATGACACACAGGATGAGGATTGAGTTTTGGAAGGGAGAGGCTTCCCCATCCGCAGTTTGAAAAATTGGTTTTGTTTTTTTGATTGTCTCCCCGCCTTCGTGCGCGGCGGAGCCGCAGCCACGAATCGACTGTTTGGCGAGGGCTGTTTGAGCGGAGCGAGTTCCTGAGCCATTTTATTCGGGGAGGAGGCGGAGGGACCCATCGGGCTGCGCACGGGCAGAAATGGTTTTGGGCACTTTTGCGGAAACAAAAGTGCCTCGTCTGCAGGGGCGAAACTCTGCATAAAATAATTCTTGTAAATTATCTTACACGTTGCCGAACGAGAGATTTCTTCCAAAGGTCGAAGCGACAGAAGGAAAACCTGGATTCCCGATTGAAAATGTCGGGAGTGACACAGTTGGGTAGCGGTAGGAGAGAGACGGAAGACAATTAACGAGTGACGAGCAACTGGAGTCGGGGTTAGACGGAAGAAGAGAATCGATGTCGAACTAATATTTCCACGGCCGGCAAATAGCGATCGGGTAGGTTTTTGAATCGGCGGCGGCAGTCGAGGATAGCTTCTTCCACGGATTGGTAGCGTTTGCGGATGGGAAGTATGTTCGCCTCGTATTCGCGAAGTTTGTGTTCTACAAGACTTTCTAGGGAATTATCTTGGGCAAGGTCCTTTGCCGCGAGGGAGAAGTCTCCCTGGCTTTTCACCAAGGCTTCGTACCCTAAGCCTTTTAATCGTTGGGTAATTGTACTGCGATCGCAGTGTAAAGCCTGGGCCGTGGCTTGCATGTCGAAGCGGTGTTGTCTCAGGGCCGTGAGGATGGTGTCGTCATTCTGGCTCGTCGTTTTTTTTCGGGATACGGACTGCTGTGTGGAATGAATTGGTACTCCGGCTGGAACGGTTTTGTTCTCGCTCAATCGCAAATCTTCTTTCGTGAGAATATCGGTTTCAGTCAGAGAAACGGCTTGAGCTAATGTTTGCTTCAACTCCCGAATATTTCCAGGCCAGGGATAGGACATGATTGTATGCAAGGCTCTTTGATTAAATCGGAGCGTGTCGCGGTGATCCTGGTTGGCGAAGTACTGGAGAAAGTGTTCAGCAAGGAGCCGGCGATCTTCTGGAATCCGCTCACGCAACGCCGGTAAGACCAACACGATGCTGCGGAGCCGGTAGTACAGATCCTCTCGGAATCGGCCTGCTGCAACTTCTTCTTTCAAATCTCGGTTTGTAGCGACGAGAATCCGGACGTTCGCATGTCGGGATTGCGCCTCTCCCACTCGATTACACGTGTTGTTCTCTAGCAGCCGCAACAGTTTGGCTTGGAGATCGAGACTCAATTCGCCCATTTCATCGAGAAATAACGTGCCACCTTCCGCGGCTTCGACGTATCCTTTGCCCCCGACCGCGTCGGTGAACGCGCCTTTGACATGACCAAATAGCTCGCTTTCGAAGAGCTCGGGTCGGATCGCGGCCATGTTGACTGGGATGAACGGTCGCCTGGCCCGATCGCTGAGTTGATGCGCCGCTTGGGCAAATATTTCTTTCCCTGTTCCGGTTTCACCAAGGAGAAGAATTGGGTTGGAGGTTTTGGCCGCCTTTTTAATATCTGAAAATACTTTGAGCACGTGAGGGTCTTTGGTGAGAATGCCAAAGGTTTGGCATTCCACAGAAAGGGAATCAAGATCTGGCGTGAGACGAGATGGTTCTTCGATTGTTTCAGTAGTTTGCTCACGAAGTATCTTCAGTTCCGCTTCAATTGCATGAAGTTGTTGTCTCGTTTTTTCAACGTCTGTCTGTGCCAACTCTAATTGTGTGAGTCGGTTCACGGATTCTTGTTCGGCAAGTCGGGCTTCTTGGAGAGATTCCACCAAGGAAAGAGCGTTGTGTTCTTTAAGCATCAATTCTTTGTGTAGCTGCGATAGGTTTCTTCGTAAGGTGAAGATGTGGGTCGAAGCTTGGATTCTCTGGATATACGCGTGGAAGAGTCCTGCCGAGACTGTTGAACCTGAAAAAATCAGGGTCATCCCGATTAGGGGAAGAATCAATCCAAACTGAGTCTGTAGGGAAATGGCCGTAGCGATGAACACACTCATGATGGCCAAAGCCGTCAACACGCCTTTCCGATTTGGAAAGAGGAGGAGAGCCCATGTGGTACTGAATGAGAAGAACAGTACAATGAACGCTTCCGTCCCAGTTCCAATCTGTTGGAGCCAGGAATCAGTCAGGATAGCATTGATCATGTGGATTTGCCCCAAACTGGCTTCGCTCATTTCAGGGCTGAGAATGATGATTTTGTCCTTCACAAGACTGGTCAGTTCTCTCCACTGTTTGTCTTGAATCAGATTCCACAGAGCATCGAAGGTGTAAACAGGAAATGGTTCTTTTCCCCATGAAGAAAAAACGGTTGGGGGCGGAGAGTCGAGAATAGTGTCTTTGTCATACTCTTTTGCGATGGCTATCCCCAAAGGCAAAACCTTCGATTCCCGAGCAGGTTTTGAGCCGACGTACCCCACAGCGAGTGCCTGGTTTTTGATGGGCTCAAATGCCGAATTTGGATAAATGACTCTTCCTGACTGAGTTGTGGCTTCGATGAGTTCAGCGTCAGAAGCCGCTCCTCCACAGGCTGATGAACTTGGGCCTTCGAGTGGAAAAATCGGCACAATGACTTTGGCCTCGGCTTGGCTCAGCACCGTAATCGTTTGGGCAAGGAGTGCCCTGTTCCAGAGGCCTCCCCCGCATGACCCCGTGCCTTGGGGTTTCAAGTTGATCATGGTGATTGCGGGGTGAGGTTTAGGACTTTCAATTAGTTCAACCTGCCATACAGTGATCCTTTGGGCGACTTCTGGAAAGACCTGTGCCGCACTTCCAATGATCACTGTGGTTGTGAAGGCAATCAGACCAGCAACAAGTACTGGTTGTCTGAAGAAGTTGTTCATGGAGGACATGCTCCTGAATCGTATTGGGATACCCCAACGGTGACGGGTACGCGTTGAGCGGAGAACGTTTTCAAGAATTGACAGGATTGTGGAGAACCTTCGCTGGCAGTTTGTGAAAAATAATCAAGAATGCGGGAACGGTACAGGCCCACCTCTTCATGTCTTAACTGATTCTCCAAATAGTCGTGAGCCTCAAGGTTTAAGGCCAAGGCTTTCTGAAGAAGGATGGGGATGGCCTCGCCTCTTTGCCCAGCTCGAGCCACAACCACTCCCACACTGTTGACGTGTGTTAAACGATGACTTTTGTCGTAGCCTTTTTGAATATCAGTTTGAATGGCATTGAATCCATCCAATACCTGTTGGATATAGTCCGGGTTTCCCTGGTGGGAAAAGGCCCAGGCTCGCAATCTGGACAGATGAGCCTTTGCCATTTCTGAACCGTTTTCATTTGTCGAACCGTACGCTGCTTGAAACCACCATCTCATGGCCTGCACGAGATCTCGTTCGGTCCCACTGCCATTGGCATACATGGTGCCCAACAGGGCTTGGGCTTCTCCCATGCCCTGCTCTGCGGCCAAGCGGATATGAGTCAGACTTTCATGAGGCCGATTGGCTGCGCGAAGTGTGAGGCCCAGTTGAAAGTGCGCGTCGGTATAGTCGGGATGAAAAATGATGGCCCGTTGGAATGATTCGATCGCCGCATCGAGAAGACCTTGGCTGTATCGAACCAGACCCAGTTTGAAATACGGCAGCGCCCAGTTCGGGTTGTGTTGAATCGCAAGGAGATAGTGGTCTCTGGCTTGGGTCCAATTTTTCTCGATTTCATAGGCCACGCCCAATTGGAAATGGGCTTGCGCTGAATACGGGTGCAGTTGAACCGCGCGGCGAAAGGCTTTGATGGCTTTGGCGTTTGCATTGGTTATCCGGTGGGCCATGCCCATGTTGTAATGAAGATCGTGTGCGTAGTAAGCCTGGGGATTGAGCGAAAGGGCGATGCTCCATTCCTGGATTGCGTGTGGCCAATTCCCGGTAGAACTCAAGGCTGAGCCTAGCAACGCATGGGCATCGGCGAACTGTGGTGTGAGTAGAATCGTGGTATGAAGTTGGTCTACAGCTCTGAGCCAGTCATTTTTCTTCACATACAGCAGGCCAAGATTGAAATGCGCCTGGGGAAGCCGTGGGTCTAGACCTAGGGCTGTTGTGAATGCCTTTTCGGCTTTCGCAAGATTTTCCGTCGCCACATGAATGAGACCAATGTTGGAATGGAACTGTGCCTCAGCAGGTTTCAAACGAATGGACCGTTTAAGGTGTTCAAGCGCTTTCCCGTACTCGCCGTTTTGATAATAGGCCATGCCGAGTTGGTTGATGGCTTCCGGCCAATCGGGAGCCCACAAGACGGCCTGTTCCAAGTATCGCTGAGAAAGAAGGGTGTTCCCTTTGATGTGATAGGCTTGCCCAAGCGCATAGTGCACTTCTGCGAGATCAGGTTGGATTCGTAGAGCCTGCTCCCATTCCGTGATGGCCTGGGAGAGATCGCCGTGTTTCAGGAGGCCAATTCCATAGTTGTAAGTGACCAAGGCGGATACGTTGTAGCGGACAGGGACAGTCGCGGGATCTACACGTTCGGCTTGAGCCCATGCGGTCACTGCCCCTTCCAGATCTCCCAGCTTGGCCAGCCCGACGCCCAAATTCCAATGCGCATTGGCGTACTCAGGCCATTCCTGTCGGGCTTGTCGAAATTCTTGTATGGCTGAATCCAATTCATCGGTGAGATAGAAATCGACCCCAAGTGTGAGGTGATCTCGGGCCGTGTGTTTCTCCACTATGGGAATGTTGAAAAAAGCCGCCAGCGGCGTTCTCGCCCTTTTGCCGTGCTCAC
>CAYMQW010000193.1:0-5072 GCA_964392595.1 uncultured Nitrospiraceae bacterium | reverse complement strand
GTACGCGTTCCACGCACTGTGGACTTGACGGCATTTTTATTCTCTGTGAGGTGACCAACTTGCCCGTGTTCGAAGTAATCTTCACCCCGCTCAAAAAACCGTGCCCCCGCCATTTGACGAATGTTCTGGAGATTCAGTATGGCGGCCAGCGTTTTCATCACAGCGGCGCTACAAGACAGCGAGGGGCATTATTGCACCAAGTGGTAGCCAATTCTGGATTTTGTTCATCGCATACTCCCAGAATTTCAAGAAACCTCTTCAATCTTCAGGAGGTATTGAATGATCTTATCCAGTGCGCGGGCGCTAAGTTTTTGGCCGTACCAGCGGGGCATGACGCGGTCGCGATAGCCTTCCACGATATAGGCGCCTGGATTCAAAATGGATTCTTGCACATACTCCCATTCAGTTTCGGCAGTCCCTTGATAGTTTGGATCGGCTAATCGCTTGGGGGCATTGGTGCCCAATTCCAATTTCGGTCCTTCTCGCCCTTTGGCCACCTGAATGCCCGGAATGGTGTGGCAGGCGGCGCACCCGGATTGAATGAAAATTTTATCGATGGGCTCCTTGCCACTTGCCAACGGGATGTTGGCTTTATGGACCGCTTTCTTCTTTTTCGCGTTCTCGGACATTTCAATCTTCGGCTTCTCAACGACTTCTTGCTTTGAATCATCGGAAGACAAAATTCGGTTGACGGTCCAGAGAAAGGTTAATAACAAGAGCCCGATAATAATGAGAGTTTCTTTATCCAACTGAAATTGTTTCTTATTCGCTGCCATGAGGCGATACCTTTTCCCCAGATTCGAAAATACGCTGCTTGTTCCGTATCTCTAGCATAGACTTGCAGCTTCCACCAACTGGGAAAGCATTTTCATGCCCATTTCTGGTAGGCTAGAGGACACAATTTCCACGCTGCTAGAAATACGGTATTCAGAGGGAAAATGAATTGTAAAATCCCCCTATTCCCCTTTTCCAAAGGGGGGATTTGAGCCGTTTCCCCGTAGGAAACTACGGGATTAAATCGATTAGCGTTTTTTATGAGACCACATCACTCTTCCATTCCGTTTTCACCGCACCCGTGGCTGACTAATCCTCATGTCCAAACCCTGATGCCTCGGTATCAACGCCGCAGCCATCTTCTGGCCACTGTGCCTTTAGAAGAACGCCTGTTCCAAGTCGATCCCCAATCCCGGATCAAAAGTATGTGCAGTTGGCAACACACGCGAGGCGAAGCCCCTGCGCTAATTGTGGTCCACGGCCTCGAGGGTTGCCACGATTCACACTACATGCGAGGGCTTGCGCATAAAGCCTGGCATGCCGGGTTCAATGTGGTCCGCTTCAATCAACGAAACTGTGCCGACACCGAGCATCTTACTCCCACACTGTACAACGCGGGATTGAGCCAAGATCTTCGGGCCGTTTCAGAAGAATTGGTAAACAAAGACGGGATCCAGGCCATCTGGATGACAGGCTTTTCCATGGGAGGCAACTTGGTTTTGAAAATGGCAGGGGAGGCCAAAGATGAATTCCCAGCCTTACGGGGAGTGGCGGCGGTCTGTCCGAACATTCATCCAGCGGCCTGCGTGGCGGCTCTAGAACAGCGCCGCAACTGGGTCTATCACGAACATTTCATGATAAAACTCAAAGCCCGTTTGCGACGCAAAGCCCAACACTATCCCGGAAAATGGGACCTGTCTCTATACAAACACATTCGTACGATGTCCCAATTCGACGATGCCTACACCGCCCCAGATGGCGGCTACCGCAACGCAGCCGACTACTATGACCACGCTGGAGCCCGTCATGTGTTAGCACACATTCGTGTCCCGACAGTGATCATCACCTCACAAGATGATCCCTTCATTCCCATCGCCTCGTTTGATATTCCAGCCATCCGCGCCAATCCCTGCATTCAACTTATCACCCCGGCTCATGGTGGCCACTGTGGCTTTATTCAACCGTCCCAAAAATCGGAAGACGGCCATTGGGCCGAAAATCGAATCATTGATTTTCTTGAAGCCGGATTCAGCCATTGAAGGTGCTTCACGTCCATCATTGGCCCTTGACGGGACAAACGCGTATACTGGTTTGGGATTCGGCGTAGGAGTGAAGCACCGAGGCCAACGCTTTGAGACAAGAGGGTTGATATGTGGAAAATTATAATCATTCTAGGGCTCCTGATCATTTTCTATTTCATGATTCGGGCATTTATCCGAGAGTTTTCAGGAAAAAAGAAACCTGATCCGTTGTTACCCACCAAAGATGTCATGGTGCAAGACCCGGTCTGCAAGACATATATTCCAGCGGGCACTGCTTTAGAGGAAAAAATTGGCGGGCAACAATATTATTTCTGCAGTGAGGAGTGTGCCGGAAAGTTTAAGAATTACATGTCTGGATAGCTGAGGTTCCAACTGCAATCCCTCAACCAGTACCTGAGGAAGCAATAAACCAAAACATACTCGTTGCCATATCAACCCCCACCTGTTTGTCATTTCGACCCTTGAGAGAAATCTCCCCCATCCCCACGCCACTTTTTTGATTTCACCAAACACACCAATAGCGTACACGGATGTATTCCGCCCAACTACCGTGGCAAGGATCAAAGAAGGAAGCTAGGTCAGCGCCCCACTGCAGGAGGACCCAGCACCAGCGGTACAACCGAAGCAGTGTTGGGCCATGATAATGGGCCGATGGGCAAGGGATCGAAAGTCAAATTCATGAATCGTCTGAGGCAAGCCGTCGGATAGGGATATGTCCAGCATTTGATGAAAATCGCAATCGTACAGTCGCCCATCCCAACCAACACTCAATAACGTTCTGCACATCACGGTTTCGGCGGAGGCAGGATTGAAGCTATTGATGAGTAAGGCCATGTATTCATCAAATTGACCCGTGGTTCTCAGGTCATCGAGAAACCGGCTGATCGGCATGTTCGTGATCGTCAACAATTGGTTAAACTCAATGCCAAACCGCGTGCGCAATTCATGTTTAAAGTCGATTTCCAGTTCACGCTGATCGGGTGGAAGTTTCGGCCCCAACGGGTTATACACCAAATTCAAGATTAAGCCTGTTCCATCCTTGCCATACCCCAATTGATTAAGCTGTTGTAACGCTGCCAGACTCCGATCAAATACCCCTTTCCCGCGTTGCTGATCCACATTGTCCTCAGAGTGGCACGGTAGGGAAGCTACTATTTCTACCTGTTGCTCAGCTAAAAACTGAGGAACGTGAGATTTCCCTTTCACAAAAAACACGGTGAGATTGCAACGATCGATCACCTTGCGTCCTAGAGCCCTGCATTCAGCCACTAAATATTCAAAGTGCGGATTCATCTCAGGTGCGCCACCAGTGATATCGATTGTCGTAATGCCAGGGTTTTGCCGGATCACGGCGAGGACGGCTTCAATCGTCTCGAGGGTCATGTTTTCCGTTCGGGTGGGCCCCGCGTCTACATGACAATGCGAGCAAGTTTGGTTGCACAACTTTCCAATATTGACCTGTAGGGTTTGGACACCCCTTGCCTCTAACGGTGGAATTCCGTGGTCCGATAATTTTTGGCGAAAAGACACGTCAGGACTGGCAGGGACAAAGAAGGTGTTGTCGGAAACTGTCGAAAGAGTTTTCATGAATGAATTGTCCGAGTAGGAGCGCCGGTCAAAGTGAGATTCAGTCTTATAATTGGGCTAACAACATTCCCCCCCCGTTGGCTCACAAATAATGGCGTCATGCGAGCCAGGTTGGGTGGCACGATTGATGACCCCAAAGTAAGGCCGATAGGCATCATGCTGGAGAACACGATACGTCTTTGAACAAATTTCTGCGGGAACACCACATTGAAACGTATGTTCATCATCATCCCGTGCTTCGAGAAAGGGGCCGGTAAGCATCGCGAAGTGACCGTCCCACACACAGGTGGTGTCTTCCGGTAGGACTTCCGTCCACTGAGCATCGGAACGCGTGAATCCAATAGCTGTTTCAGACAATACGAACAACCCCTGGTAGAAAGGTGAATGAAGGAGAACCGCAGTTTGCGCATCGATCGGTTCGGAAATCCCGCGTTTGAAGATATGTCCAAGTTCATCTGTCACTTGGCTAAAGGGACCTTTTAAGGTCGCAAAGGCATTGGTCATGGTCGGAGGGTTGGTGAGCTTATATCCTGTCAGGGTAATCGAGAGGAAATGAATCCCGTCGATTACACGCCAAGGAATGAGGTTCACCTGATGAATGCCCAAAAATCCTGCTTCACGAAGTCCATTCCAATATTCATGGAGCGGCAGGGCGCCTGACAGACAATCCCCCCATTTTTCTTTGTCGTGAATCATGTAGTTGGGAATGGCTTGATCCGAGACAATATCCGAAATCGAAAACCGCCCTCCAGGACGGAGGATACGAAACATCTCTTGGAAAACCTTGGGTTTATCCGGAGATAAGTTGATGACGCAGTTGGAAACAACCAAATCCACGTCTTCGTCTTCAACCGGCATGGCTTCAGCTTGCCCTTTTCGAAAATCCACATTCGTTTCAGCATAGCCGAGATTTGCCGCGACAGTGGGAGCATGTGTCCGGGAAAAGGCCAGCATTTCTTCTGTCATATCGATACCGATAACTCGTCCCGTTGGCCCGACTCGACGGGAGGCTTCGAAGCAATCAATCCCCCCACCCGATCCAATGTCCAAGACGGTTTCCCCAGGCTGGACTGTGGTCAGACCTACGGGTGTCCCACAGCCATAGGACACCTTCAGGACAGGTTCCGGGATGAATGTGCGCAAGTCCTCATGGTCATAGCCTGTCGGACAACACATTTCCTCACCATTGGTCACTGCCCGGGCATACCGTTCACTCACCGCTTGGGTAATCACATCGGATTCCATACATACTCCTATTCAATCATTCGAAACATACTGATCATGTGGATATAAACAAAAGGACTTTGCTTCGTCAATTTCGTTTCAGAAAGGATGTATCTCAAGATGATACCTGAAAAGACGATTGCTGTCTTTTAGCCAACTCACGAATACGCGGCTTGGAGAAGTAAATCCTCAATGGGGCTATTGAATAATTCGCGTCAATAGCCA
>CAYMQW010000192.1:757-5088 GCA_964392595.1 uncultured Nitrospiraceae bacterium | reverse complement strand
TAAAAGGCAGGTTAACGCTTTTTCAACGGTGTCATAGGGAGGAGCAAGCTGTAAGCGTTGATAAAAGGATTCAAGGTCGTGTCTGAAGTCGGTCAGTAAGATTTGTACGTGGGATGGCATCATGACTGGTTTCCCTATATTAATCGGTTGGGAGTATATCAAAAGGCATGATCGTCTGTCTCTTGCGATTTAGGGAAATTTGCGATTCTTTTGGTTAATGATTCAGGGGGGCAAGGGAACCTTCCGATTGCAAGATTTGACACGGGATGGATGATGGGTCGGAAAGGCTGGGTATTCTGGAAATGAAGGGCAGGCCTAAGCATTCCTATTCGGCATTACTGAATTGGTCTAAGTCGTTTTCTTTCCCGATCATGACCAGCACGTCTCCCTTTTCAATCAGGTCACTGGGAGATGGGGTAAAATTAAACGATTCCTCTTTCACTATTCGTCCCTTGATCATGCGTTTGACCTGTTTTTTGATGCCGATGACATTGAGGTTGTGTTGCTCGCGAATTTTAGCCTCTTCGATGCTTAAGCCGGAAAATCGATCTGGCACGACAACTTCTTCAATGCTGTAGCCTGGCGAAAGTTCCAAGTATTCCAACACCTTGGGGGAAATGAGGCGATGTGCCAGCCGATTGGCCGCATCGCGTTCAGGGTAGATCACTTCCGAGACGCCAAGGTTGCTGAGAATTTTCCCATGCGTATTGGTTACGGCTTTCGCAATGATGGACTTCACACCCATTTCAGCAAGTGTTTGGACGATCAGAATGCTGGCTTCAATATTTTCACCAATGCTCACGACAGCCACGTCAACATTTTGTGCGCTGACAGCCTTGAGGGCTCGCTCATCCGTGGCATCGCATTGAACAGCAAACGTTGCGATGTCGCTGATGGCTTGAATTTTGGATTCTTCGCTATCGATGGCCAGCACTTCGCATCCTTTTTTCACCAAGGCTTCGGCCACGCTATAGCCAAAACGGCCTAAACCTATGACGGCAAACACGCGCTTCATAGCAATCCTTGGTGGTGAAGGTTAGACATTAGGTAGTAATAATCAGCTAGGTGGTGAGTCTTCTGGGTATGCTGAGGACTCTGATGCTTTTGCACCTTGAATGAAAGGGGAAATCAAATCAATGGGAACTGGAAATATAATGGTCGAGGTTTTGTCTCCGGCTACGCTCATAATGGTCTCGATGTATCGCAATTGCAGTGGAGCGGGGTTTCGGCTCAAACTATTCGCGGCATCCGATAATCGCTGGGAAGCCTGAAACTCCCCTTCCGCGTGAATAACTTTCGAACGGCGTTCCCGTTCGGCTTCGGCTTGTCGCGCAATGGCGCGCTGCATTTCCTGTGGCAGATCAACATTCTTGACTTCAACCGATGTCACTTTGATACCCCAGGGCTCAGTCGCTTGGTCAATAATGCGCTGAAGGTCGGCATTAATTTCATCGCGCTTGGAAAGTAAGTCATCGAGTTGGCTTTGTCCCAGCACGCTGCGCAGAGTCGTTTGGGCAATCATGGATGTGGCATAATAGTAATCTTCGACATCGACGATAGCTTTTTCGGCATTGACTACGCGGAAGTAAATCACGGCATTGACTTTGACCGAGACATTATCCTTGGTGATGACATCCTGGGGAGGAACATCCATCGTCACGGTTCTGAGACCGACCCGAACCAATTTGTCGATTAGCGGAATAATAATGATGATGCCGGGCCCGTTCTTTCCGATAATGCCGTTGGCCAAACGTCCGAACCGAAAAATCACCGCTCGCTCATACTCTCGTAGGACATACATACCTTTTGAGATGATAATCAGCAATCCGATCAAGACGATCAAGAGCGTGGTTGGGTTAAACGGAGACGGCATGTCAATGTTCCTCTCTTTGAGGCAAAACAGGTTTCACGTGGAGTATGAGCCCTTCCATTTTTGTGACTTCGATTTCCTGCCCGGCTGAGACTGAATCAGTACTCACCGCATTCCACAATTCGCCATGGACGAAAATTTTCCCGTCGGGGGAAAGATTCGTTTTCGCCAAGCCGATCAGCCCGACCATTCCCTCGCTTCCCGTGGTCGTGCGACTTCGCAAGGCCTTCACGCCAAATCTTACGACGAAGAACGTAAACCCAAGTACGAGCGCCACCATTGGAAGAATCACCGACCAGGAAATTTGATAAAACGGAAAATCCTGATTCATGAGCATGACGGAGCCTAGGATCATGGCCGTGACGCCGCCAATCGCCAGGAGCCCGAAGCTGGTGACCGTCACTTCCAGCATCAACATGACAATTCCCAAGATAAACAGCAAGACTCCGGCGTAGTTGACCGGAAGTGATTGAAGCGAATAAAACGCGAGGATCAGACTGATCGCACCCACCACCCCAGGTAAAATCGCGCCAGGATTATACAGTTCCGCAATCAATCCAATCGTGCCAATGGTCATCAGCACGAACGCGATATTCGGATTGCTGATCACCTGAAGGGCTTCTAACCGCCAACTCATGGGAAAGGATTGTCTCGCAGCATTTTTTGTTTCTAGGGTCACCGTCTGCGCCCCCATCTGCACGTCCCACCCTTCAAGCTGTGCCAGTAAGTCATCGAGATCCTCAGCGATCAGATCAATCAACCCAAGTTCCTTTGCTTGCGTAGCCGGAGCCGACACACTTTTTCGTACGGCATCTTCCGCCCATTCGGTATTCCGTCCGTGCCGCTCGGCAATGGATCGAATATAGGCTGCAGAGTCATTTTCCACTTTTTCCTTCATCACGTCATCCATCTTGCCCCCACCCATGGCAACTGGGTGGGCAGCTCCGATATTGGTCCCTGGAGCCATGGCCGCAATATGCGCCGCCAGGGTGAGAAACACTCCCGCTGAAGCCGCCCGTCCGCCCGTTGGAGACACAAACACCACGATAGGGACCCGAGATCCGGCCATGTCTTTAATCATGGCACGCATGGATGTATCGAGGCCGCCGGGAGTATCTAACTGAAACACAAGAAGTTGAGCCTGCTGTTCCTCAGCATGGCGAATGGCATCATGAAGATATTCAGCGGCGACAGGATTAATAATGCCTGCGTATGTTGCCGTGATGATGGGCCCAGCCTGAGAAAAGGCCAAGTTGGACGTGCACAGGAAGAAAAGAAACCCAAAAAAGAGAGCGCGGATCAGGGCACAGGGATAAGGAGTTCCCATGTTCTGCTCAGTGACGGATCGCAGATTGCCTAAAAGGCTCACAGTTAATATGAGAAAAACCTCACGCAGAAATGATCTTACGACCCTCCCCGGGAGGTGTCAAGAAATCATATGGGTGCGTGACGCCTGTGTACTCTGTGAAGGTGGTTCCTTGCAACCCGAAAAATGGCTACTTAGAATGGCGAATCATGAAAGTGTTTGAAGACGGCAAACGGGTCCACCTCGTCGATAAAAAAGGGCGGCACTATGCCCTGACTTTGAAGGCCGGGGAAACCTTTCAGCATAGCGGTGACACCATTCCTCATGATGAGCTGATTGGGAAATCAGATGGGTCGCTCGTTACCTTGTCTCGCGGGAAAAAGATGCTCGCGCTAACGCCAACCCTCGCGGAATATACACTGAAGATGCCCAGAGGTGCCCAAGTCCTCTATCCCAAAGACTTGGCCCTGATCACGATGTGGGCCGATATCTATCCTGGAGCTAGGGTGTTCGAAGCCGGCGTGGGGTCGGGTGCCTTAACGATTGCGTTGTTACAGGCCGTGGGAGAACGTGGCTCAGTGGTGAGTTATGAACGCCGGGACGATTTTGCCAGGACCGCGATGCGAAACATTGAACGATTTCTCGGCCCTGTGCCGAATTTTCAACTCCTACAACGCGATGCGTCTGAAGGTATTGATTGCGCATCGGAACATGGCCCGAAACAATTTGACCGGATCGTCCTTGATCTTCCCGAGCCTTGGAGCGTCGTGCCTCATGCGGCACAGGCGCTTCGGCTTGGCGGCATATACCTGAGTTTCGTGCCCACCGTGCCGCAAATCACGCAAACGGTTGATGCCCTAAATCACACACGAGCCTTTGGCTTGATCGAGACATTTGAGTCGTTCATGCGCAACTGGAATATTCAGGGCCGTAGTGTGCGGCCGGATCTTCGCATGATTGCTCATTCAGGATTTATAACGGTCGCTCGACGCGTAGAACAGGTCATGGACGCCCCGTCCGAGCCGAGCGAAGTGACTTCCCCACAAACCGAGGAGGATGGCGAAACAGCACCTGACTGGGATGGCGGGTAGGCAACACGAGCAGAGCAGTGAAGTTTTTACAGTGTTTCTGCGGTCGCCACGCCATCAGGGTGTA
>CAYMQW010000192.1:0-747 GCA_964392595.1 uncultured Nitrospiraceae bacterium | reverse complement strand
GTGTATGAAAACCATTCTTATCGCTGATGATGAAGAAGATCTCCGAACCCTTCTTCTCATGACGTTAGAAGATCCGGCCTATCGGCTGATCGAAGCTGCTGACGGTGAATCCGCGCTCAACCTTATCAAAACTGACCCCCCCGATGCGGTGATTCTCGACTGGATGATGCCGAAGAAAAATGGCATCGATGTCGCCCGCGCCATGCAAGACAATTCCCGTCTTAAACATATTCCGATCATCATGTTGACTGCCAAGGATCAGCCATGCGATCAAGCGCTTTGTCACGAAGTTGGGATCTGTGCGTATTTTGTGAAGCCCTTTAGTCCGCTTCGATTATTGGAGACCATTCATGAGGTATTGGCGAAAATCCAGGTCAACTCACCAGGCTAACTATCCATGAAACTCTCTCCTGAATTCGTGCCAGATGATGATTTGAACATACAGCTTCGTGCGGCTAAGTCGCAGTTGGCCCTTTATGCCAAAGATCTGAACGAACTGCTGCTTCGCGAGCAGAAGAAATCGAGAAAACTCGAGGCGACGAATAAACAGATGCAGGCGTATGCCCAAGATTTAAAAGCTGCATATCATGCGGAACGCCGAAAGACTTCTGAACTCGAAAAAGCCTATGCCGATACGGTTGTCCGGCTCACGCTCGCTTCACGATATAAAGACGAAGAAACCGGAACGCATATTCAACGGTTGAGCCATTATTCCAAAGCTCTGGGGTTGTATGTGGGGCTCAGCGA
>CAYMQW010000191.1:0-5118 GCA_964392595.1 uncultured Nitrospiraceae bacterium | reverse complement strand
AACCTCTTCTCCCGCGAGCCTTTCAGGAAATTACTCGCCCCAATTTACCCACTCGATTGGGAGAAGACCCTAAATTTTATTGCAATCCTGGCAAAAGATGTCTAGCGGGTTTTTCCAAATAGGGATTCATGGGGGGATGGAACACTCGAACCCATTGCTACGCTTGCTGGACGGCGATTTCCATGGATTGTGAGTTCTGAATACGATAGGCGCGGATGACGGGATTGGATTTATCTTCAAGCGAGATGATGAGGTGAAGGGGTTCTGGAAAATTTAACTTTTCTCGCATGTCTTCAAAGTCCATGGCTTTTTTGATATCAGTTTCTGAAGGGCGAGCTGGGCTTGAGGTATGGGAATGATAAAAAATTGGGAGGGTAAAACCTTTTTGGCGGATGTCTTTGATGGCTGTGGAAAATTCTCCCATGTCCATGACAAAGGCAATGTCCGCGCGTTCTTCTGGAGAAAGGTTTTTCAGGTCTGTTAGCTTCCCTTTTTCAAAAAATGTTGCAAGCTCTTCTTCTGTCATGTTGGCCAATATGTTGGTGATCCGATATTGCGCGGAGATCACCTCATCTTGACCCGCGAGAAGGCCGCAACATTCGTGCGGATCGAGAGCCTGAGCATGTTCGATCATATTGTCCCAAATGTCAGATGGAATTTTGAGCATTGAGTTTAAATGCTACACGACACGTGGTGTTCTTGGAGCGTTGTGATGGTGGGGTTGTCGCTACATAAAGGGCACTTCGAATCTTTAGGGCGACGGACTTTTCTGAATTTCATTTCCAGTGCATCGTAAATCAGTAAGCGATCGGCAAGCGTCTCACCAATTTGTAAAATTTCTTTTACGGCTTCGTTGGCTTGAAGGATACCAATGGTGCCAGCGAGAACGCCCAACACACCAGCTTCTTGGCAATTTGGGACTAACCCAGCCGGTGGCGGCTCTGGGTAGAGGCAACGGTAGCAGGGGTAGCCTTCATGCGGTTTGATGGTGGCAAGTTGTCCTTCAAACCGAAAAATACTTCCTGAGATGAGGGTCCTCTTCGCAAAGAAGCAGGCATCATTCACGAGAAACCGGGTGCCAAAATTATCCGACCCATCAAGGATGATGTCGTATTCAGGCACGATCTTCATAATGTTGTCGATACTAATATTCTCTTGATAGGTGTTGACTGTCACATCCGGATTCAACTCAGCCAAAAGACGGCGGCCCGATTCAACTTTTGGAACCCCAACATGAGGTGTGGTATGGAGGACTTGCCGTTGAAGGTTCGACAGATCAACGACGTCACCATCAATCAACCCAATGGTGCCAATGCCAGCCGCTCCCAGGTACAACGCAATGGGGGAGCCTAACCCCCCGGCGCCAATGAGAAGGACTTTCGCTTCTAGAAGCTTTTGCTGCCCCTTTCCGCCAACCTCGGGAAGAATAATTTGGCGGCTATAGCGTTGAATTTGTTCTTCTGTAAATTCCATCATCACGTCAGGATGTTGAAAACGTCCGCTAGCTGCGTTCTCGACCCTTTGTCATGCTCACGTACTGTCGTACGCTCCGCGTGCCAAATGGTCTGCGGCCTTGCTAGACGAACATTTTGAACATCCTTCCTCCTCAATTATTTATTCATCATTACAGTGTAATTCACTATTCAACCACGTTCAGTTCGATGGGATCGACCTGAACCCCTTTTTCTCGCAATCCGTCGATGGCGCGTTCAATTTCTTCGATGTCCCCGGAGAATTCAACATCCATCCAACCCGTGGTTTCTCGTACATCGGCACGGCGAATGCTGGTGACGACTTTATATTCATGGCCGATTTGATGAATGATCGGTTCAGGAATTTTTTCTTCGGGAAAGCGAATGTGAAAGCGTAATTTAGCCATGGGCTCCTCCGGCGATCGCAGGAACGATTGAGACTTCATCACCATCTTTGAGCGGAGTCTCTTTTCCGGTCAGAAAACGAATGTCTTCTTCATTGACATAAATGTTTATGAAGCGACGCAGCTCTCCCTGTTCGTCACATATGCGATCTTTGAGCCCGGGATGAGCGCCGTTTAGGTGTTCAATGAGTTCGCCAACACTGTCGCCGGCGCCTTCAACTTCTCCCTTGCCGCCAGTCATGGGGCGAAGGGGAGTGGGAATACGAACCGTAATCATGCAGCCCCCTGTGGTCCAAACATTTGTTCAAATTTTTTGAGACTTGGTGGGATCCGAAAGGGACGACCAACCGAATCCACAACGGCTTCTTGGGTCTTTAATCCATTGCCGGTGATGTAGGCGACGGTCACATCATCTCGCTTGATCAAGCCTTGCTTTGCCAGTTTTTGAAGAACGCCAATTGTCACGCCGCCGGCTGTTTCGGCAAAGATCCCTTCAGTTTGCGCTAAGAGTTTAATGCCTTCTACGATTTCATCATCAGTCACAGAATCCAAGACCCCGCCGCTTTCTGCCGCGGTTTTTAAGGCATAATACCCATCGGCAGGGTTCCCAATCGCGAGGGACTTGGCAATCGTGTTGGGTTTGACGGGTTTAAAAAAGTCCCGACCATCTTTATACGCTGTCGAAATGGGTGAACAACCTTCAGCTTGTGCACCATTGACCTTGGTGTTCACTGAATCAAGGAGCCCCACTTTTTTAAACTCGTTCAGTCCCTTCCAAATTTTGGTCAGTAAAGAGCCAGATGCCATGGGGACCACGACTTGATCCGGCGCGCGCCACCCCAATTGCTCCACGGTTTCGTAGGCCAGCGTTTTCGATCCTTCGGCGTAGTACGGCCGGATGTTCACATTCACAAAGGCCCATTGTCGTTCACCGGCGATTTCGCTGCAGAGTCGGTTCACGTCATCATAGGTGCCTTCGATCTCAATGACCTTAGGACGATAGATGAGGTTGCCCAGCACCTTCGCGGCTTCCAGGTCGCCAGGAATAAACACGTAACATTGCATCCCAGCTAGTGCCGCATGAGCGGCAACAGAGTTGGCTAAATTTCCGGTTGATGCACATGCTGCTGTTTCAAAGCCAAGTTCTCGCGCTCGGGTCAGCGCAACGGCCACCACTCGATCTTTAAATGAAAGCGTGGGGTGATTGACGCAGTCATTTTTAATATAGAGCTCATCAATTCCCAAAAACGCGCCCAGGTTGTGTGCTCGAACGAGAGGCGTGAATCCCGCATGCAGGCCCACAGTCGGTTTGCCCTCGATGGGAAGGAAGTCTTGATATCGCCAAAGGCTACGCGGCCCGGCCTCAATCGATTCCCGTGAGACTTTGGCCTTGATCTCATCATAATTATATTTGACCTCTAATGGTCCAAAGCAGAGTTCACAGACGTGAATGGCTTCGGTGGGATACTCCTTCCCACATTCTCGACAGACTAGGGCTTTCATTTTTGCCATGGCAGCACCTTAATTTTTTTATGTAACGCCTACCGTGCCAGGTGTACGAAGTTGGCAGGCTTCCTGTTCATGCTCGAATAACTTGGTGATTTCAGGCTTGTCTCCGCAGAGGGGGCATTTTGGGTTTCGTTTGGTTTTGATTTCCCGGAAGCTGGTCTTCTGCGCGTCAAAATCTAAAATGCGATCCGTGAGTGGTTGTCCAATGCCTAAAATTAATTTGATCGCTTCGGTAGCTTGAATCGTACCAATAATACCCGCGACCACGCCAATAATGCCGGCTTCCTGGCAACTAGGCACAAGCCCGGCTGGAGGCGGCTCTTTAAAAATGCAGCGGTAGCAGGCAGATTTTTTGGGAATGATGGAGAACACGCGTCCATCAAATCGTAAAATCCCCCCGTGGACGAGGGGCTTGTCTGCGA
This sequence comes from uncultured Nitrospiraceae bacterium, assembly GCA_964392595.1. GTDB lineage: Bacteria > Nitrospirota > Nitrospiria > Nitrospirales > UBA8639 > Nitronereus. The sequence continues at coordinate 1,311 of CAYMQW010000191.1, read as the reverse complement.
AATAGCAGGCATCATTGATCAAAAACTTCGCTGGAAAATTATCGACTCCGTCGATCACGATATCGTACGGCTTGATGAGCTCGAGGGCATTGGACGCTGTGAAGCGGTCTTCGTAGGTTTCGACTTTCACCTCTGGGTTTAAGGCGTAAATTTTTTCTTTAGCCGAAAGAACCTTCGATCGGCCAACGTCTGGAGTGTGGTGCAATATCTGACGTTGGAGATTCGACAAGTCCACGACATCGCTGTCGATCAAGCCAATCGTGCCAATACCCGCTGCAGCTAAATACAGCGCAACCGGAGAGCCAAGTCCGCCAGCGCCAACGACAAAAATCTTTGCCTGCGAAAGTTTCTTCTGGCCTTTGCCGCCCACTTCAGGAAGCAGGATGTGCCGGCTGTATCGGGTGATCTGATCGTCTGTGAAGTCCATACTGTACGTGTAGTTAAAAGGGATTGTTCAATTACCGATTAAATGTTGAAATATTTCTCGATACTTAAATAACGCTCGCCGGTATCACACAATACGGTGACGACATTCTTTCCAGGGCCTAATTCTTTGGCCAGGTGTTGGGCGGCAAAGACGTTGGCGCCGGAAGAGATCCCCACCATCAGGCCTTCTTTTTTCGCCAATAGTTTGGTCGTCTGGTATGCCTGGTCGTCGGTGACTCGGAAAATATCATCTAACACCGAACGATTGAGAACTTTTGGAACGAACCCTGCGCCAATGCCTTGAATCTTATGGGGTCCAGGTTCACCACCGGAAAGCACAGGGGACCCTGCAGGTTCAACCGCAATGATTTTTACTGAAGGGTTTCGTTCTTTAAAGACCTCACCACATCCCGTAATCGTGCCGCCCGTTCCTACTGCTGCGACAAACGCATCGATTTTTCCATCCAAGGCATCCCACAGTTCAAGGGCGGTGGTCTTTTTATGCATGGCCGGGTTTGCGGGATTCGAAAATTGATCCGGCATATAATCCTCAGGGTTTTGCGAGACAATGCTTTCCGCTTCCTTAATGGCTCCCTTCATGCCTTCCCATGCTGGGGTCAAAATGAGCTGGGCGCCATAAGACGAAAGTAGGCTTGCCCGCTCCAAGCTCATGCTTTCGGGCATGACCAGAATCAGCTTGTACCCACGAACCGCCGCGATTAACGCGAGCCCAATACCTGTGTTGCCGCTTGTGGGTTCAACAATGGTTCCACCTGGCTTGAGCAGGCCCTGTTGTTCCGCCACATCCAGCATGTTGAGACAAATACGATCTTTGACACTTCCCCCGGGATTCGCAAACTCTACCTTGCCATAAATGGTGGCTCC
>CAYMQW010000190.1:0-5134 GCA_964392595.1 uncultured Nitrospiraceae bacterium | reverse complement strand
ATGGTAGCCACCCGCTTGTTGATACATGATCACTTTCGCTTCTGAAAGACCTGCCTGTCGTTTCGCCAAATCAATGGCATCATCGAGATACCCTATTGCATCGATAAGGCCGGCTTTCTTGGCTTGCGGAGCTGAATAAATGCGACCATCCGCGAGTTGCCGAATTTTCTCTTTTGTCAGGTTGGGCCGCCCCTTTTCAATGACCACAAGAAATCGTTGGTACAGTGAATCAATCACGCTTTGAAAAATAGCCCGGTCTTTGGCTGTCATTTTGCGAAATGGTGACCCCATATCTTTGTGCGTGCCTGACGTAATAGCCGTTGCTGTGATACCAATTTTTTCCATGAGCCCCGAACCATTAAGGGTCAGCATAATGACACCGAGACTGCCCGTGACAGATGAAGGGTGCGCGACGATCTGATCACTAGCTACCGCCAGATAATACCCCCCGGATGTTCCAAGATCCATGATACATGCTACCACCGGAATGTTGCGTTCTTTTTTAAACTTTTGAACCTCATGATACAGGATATCGGATGCAGTCACCGTTCCGCCAGGGCTGTTAATCCGAAGGACGATTCCTTTCACATCCTTATCTTCAGCAGCCTTAGTGAGTTCTTCTTTAAACCGGGTGGGAAGGCTCTGACGATTGAACAATCGATCAATCACGTCGGTGGGCCGAGCAGATGTCAGCATGCCCGACACATCGACGATGAGAATTTTGTCTTTCCCCTGTCCAGATACCTCGGTTTCTTCAAGCGGACCGGTTTTGGGAAACAACCCCTGAGACACACACCCACTGAACATAAAGACAAAGCTGAGGATGAAAAAAATGGTCATTCGTCTACCCACAGTGCTCCTCCATCATGGCGGTGAATTGGTTGAACAAATACGATGAATCATGAGGACCCGGAGAGGCTTCAGGATGATACTGTATCGAGAGCACTGGAGCTTTACATCCGACGAGGCCTTCCAAACAATCATCATTTAAGCTGACATGCGTGGGGGTAAATGGTCCCCATTTCGTTTCAAATACCGGTTTGCCCTCATTCGATCGATCCGCGGTTTCCGGCAGGGTCACGGCAAAATTATGATTTTGTGAAGTGATCTCAACCTTCCTTGATCGTAAATCCATCACCGGATGATTCGCACCATGATGGCCAAACTTCAATTTGTATGTGGAAAGCCCAAGGGACAGCCCCAATATTTGATGGCCAAGACAAATTCCCAAGGTCGGTTTCCAGCCTAACAAATCTTGAATATGTGGAACCGCGTATGAGGCGCCGAGCGGATCACCTGGTCCATTCGACAGCAGCAGGCCATCAGGATTCATCTCGCGAACGGTTTGTGCCGACGTTGAAGCCGGGACCACCGTCACCTCGCACCCACAATCCACGAGGCATCGCAAAATATTAAGCTTCACTCCAAAGTCGTAGACGACCACATGATATTCTTTCGAATGCGCAGTCTTTCCAGTTGTTTGAGGAAACGCCCATTCCCCAGACCCTTCTTGCCAGGTGTACGAAGCCGAACAGGTAACCTTGGAAACAAGATCTTGACCAGTTGTTCCAGGAACAGCTTGGGCTTTTTTCACCAAGGAGTCTCGATCCGAATCGACATGAGAAATCACGCCAGATTGCGATCCATGCTTACGAAGGTGCCTCGTCAGATAGCGTGTATCAATCCCTTCGATTCCCACGACCCCCTGCTTCTGTAAATATTCATGTAACGATTGGTATGAGCGCCAATTACTTGGCCGTCGGCTGGCTTCGTTGACAATGAATCCTGCGGCCCATGTCCGTCTGGATTCATCATCCTGCCGAGCCACCCCGTAATTACCAATGTGCGAGCAGGTCATGACCACGAATTGGCCTTTATACGACGGATCCGTGAGGATTTCCTGGTACCCGGTCATCGCGGTATTAAAGACCGTTTCTCCCGATGCTTCCCCAGAGCATCCTAAGGCACGTCCTTCAAATATCGTTCCGTCGGCTAAGGCTAAAATCGCTGTACTCATAACACCTGATTCACTTCATTATTCCTCCCCTTTGTAAGGGGAGGTGAGGTGGGGTAGCGTTTCTCAAAAGGTGCCCAACATCAGAGCGTACCTCAAAACCATCTACTTCCCCTACTCCCTCATTCCAAAAAAGGGAAATTATATTGTTTATTCACTCACATTTTGTCATTCGAATCCAAAAGCAGATCGATTTGTGATCCATTGCCTGAATTTGACCACGAGTAAACTAATCGCCAACCCGACATTAATCAGATGCAGGGCTCGAACAATCCTGTGGGTATGAAAAAATGCATCGTACGCTATTTTCTTCGCTTCTTGCGTTTCGGCGGCAAAGGCGATTTCTTGAAGCTCGATGGTCTTGGGTCCCAGGATAAAAACGATCGATCCCGTCACAAGGACTAACGCCAATAATACACCCCATTCTATACGGCTGACGGAAAGGATGCGGTCAGGAATCTGTCGAATTTTCCATGTCCGGATAGCCGCTGTTCCAAGTAATAAGATGACAATACCGCTGGTCAAATTATTATAGCCGTCAAATACTTTCCGTAAAAATCGTCCACCTTGTTCCATGCCGAGAGTATTGAACACGGCTGGAATCACCGTCGTCAGAATAACGGCCAATCCTCCGATCCAGATGGTGAGTCCAAGCAGCTCCACCAGCGAGATGGAAAGCTGCCAACCGGACGTTACGCGAGCCATAGACTATTCGACTTCATATACCATCCGTCCACTCACCAGAGTTTTGACGACTTTCCCTTTCATCGTCCATCCAGTAAACGGGGTATTTCGGCTTTTGGAATGGAGCCGGTTGGGATCCAGGGTCCAGGATTTCTTTGGATCGAACAGGGTCACATCGGCATCTGCACCAACAGCCAGTGTACCGTAGGATAGTTTAAACACCCGCGCCGGTTCGCAAGTGAGTTTGGCCACGGCTTGTTCCATGGTCAGCACTCCTTCTTCAACCAAATTGAGCGATAAGGGTAGCGCCGTTTCGAGCCCGATTATGCCAAAGGGGGCATGGTCGAACTGCCGCTGTTTTTCATGGACGGCATGGGGCGCATGGTCCGTGGCAATGATATCAATACATCCATCCTTGAGGGCATCTTTGATCGCCTGGACATCCGCATCTGTCCGCAAAGGCGGATTCATTTTGGCATGTGTATCAAATGAGCGCACTGCCTCATCTGTTAATGTGAAATGGTGTGGACAGGCTTCTGCGGTAACCAAGAGGCCACGTTCCTTGGCATCTCGTAATAACCGAACCGACCCGATCGTACTCACATGTGGAAGATGTAAACGCGATTGCGTGAGCTCGGCTAAAAAGATATTTCGCGCGACCATGACTTCTTCCGCGGCATTCGGGATTCCGGGAATGCCAAGCTCCGTCGAGACAAATCCCTCATTCATACTGCCACCGGCTGAGAGTTGACTATCTTCGCAATGATCGATTACGGGAAGATCAAATGTTCGCGCGTATTCCATGGCACGTCGCATCACCAAACTATTCATGACCGGAATGCCATCGTCGGAAATTGCGACGCACCCGGCATCATGCAATTCACCAATCTCAGCCAGCTCTTCGCCTTTTGAGCCCTTGGTAATCGCGCCAATGGGAAAGACCCGCGCTTTGTTCGCAATTTTGGCCTGTCGAAAAATGAATTCCGTGATTGATTGCGAGTCATTGACCGGACTGGTGTTTGGCATACAACACACCGTTGTAAATCCTCCAGCTACGGCAGAAGCTACGCCTGTGGCAATGGTTTCCTTATATTCAAAGCCAGGCTCACGAAAGTGAACATGGAGGTCAATGAAACCCGGACACACGATTAAGCCTTGGGCATCGATAATTGTCACCGATTCAGGATTTTTAAGTGTTCCTTGAAGATTGACATCGATCGCTTGGATCTTGCCATCTTCAATCAACACATCGGCAATTGTGTTCATGCGGCCAGGATCAATGACCTGCCCACCCTTGATGAGAGTTCTCATGTTATTCGTGCATATCCTTCTCGATAACCGGTGTAATGTTTATTGCAATTGCGATAACAGATACATCAGGCCCATCCGTACCGCGACTCCATTTGAGACTTGGTCCAAGATCGCCGCTTGGCAGCTATCCGCGACTTCATGCGAAATTTCCACACCTCGATTGATGGGACCTGGGTGCATGACGAGGACATTAGGGTTAGCCAGTTGAACACGTTCCGTTGTGAGACCGTACAGTTTGGCATATTCACGGATCGACGGGAACAAGGATCGCCCCTGGCGTTCGAGTTGTAGCCGCAGCATGATCACCACATCCACTCCGGGCAACGCCTCATCGAAATTCGAAAAGACCGTGACTCCCATCCGTTGAATACACGGAGGAATCATCGTGAGGGGACCGACCACTCGAACTTCGGCGCCCATTTTTGTCAACGCATGAATATTGGAGCGAGCCACACGGCTATGAGCCACATCACCGACGATTGCCACGTTTAAATTGTTCAACTGTCCCTTCTTTTCTTTGATCGTAAAAAGGTCCAGCAATGCTTGTGTCGGATGTTCGTGCCAGCCATCACCAGCATTAATCACCGACGATCGAACATTTTTGGCGAGAACTTCCGCGGACCCCGCAGAGGAATGTCGCAGGACAATAATATCTGCCTGCATCGCCTCGATATTCCGGGCTGTATCGAGAAGCGTCTCCCCTTTCACCACACTACTTGACTCGGGCGAAAAGTTAATCACGTCCGCGCTGAGACGTTTAGCTGCCAGTTCAAAGGATGTTCGTGTGCGAGTGCTCGGTTCAAAAAACAAGTTCACCACGGTTTTTCCGCGCAGTGCCGGAACCTTTTTGATTTCCCGCCCACTTACTTCCTTGAATGGCTAAGAGGCTTCCAAGAGGAGCGCAATTTCTTCTGGCGACAATGAAGCGATACTCAAGAGGTCTTTGCGTTTAAGACTCATGATGTCACCCCCTTTCACCTAAGGACCTGAGAGAAAATAACGTGGATCTCTCGCATCCAAATCTTAAGCATCTTTGAACGGGCTTCAATCGAAACACCCTCAATCGTTCCGTCCAAATCTTCCACAAATCTTGGCGCGATCTTGTCAAAGTTATTTTCTCTCAAG
>CAYMQW010000189.1:0-5135 GCA_964392595.1 uncultured Nitrospiraceae bacterium | reverse complement strand
TCGTGGACAATTCAACATAGACACCTCCCTCAAATATAAGGAAGAAAGCTTGCCAAATATCTATTAAATTAACAATGCCCTGGCATTCAGCCCGCCTGTGGGTTGCTCCTTGCCACGGGCTCTACCCCACCTAGCCTCCCCTTACAAAGGGGAGGGATCAGCGTGAAGCCTCAAGAAAGCCCAGCCATTTTTCCCACGGTAGAAAAACCCACCAGCCTCTTCTCCAGCGAGTCTTTCAGGAAATTACTCGCCCCAATTTACCCACTCGTTTAGGAGAAGACCAAAAATTAATATTGAAATATTTAACTACACGGTTTAGTGTAATTAAACTACACGGTACAGTCAATATTCTCTCGTCAAACATGAGTAAGAGTTTGAGAAAAGACACACACAAGAAAACTCCTGAGCCACGATTAAGTAAATCGGAAATGATCGTGAACGCCGCGCGAATCTTGTTTTTGGAAGAAGGTTTCGGCGCGACCAGCATGGATGCCATCGCTCAAAAAGCTCGCGTCTCAAAGCCTACCCTGTATAGCCATTTTCACAACAAGGAAGGTCTCTTCTCCGAGGTCATGATGAGTCTCTGTTGCGAAGTTGGTGGGCCGCCGCCCGCTGATGAATTTTGGACAACTCAATCGCCCGACGTCGTGCTGAAACAGTTGGCCCATTTCATGTTGAAACGAGCGCTCCACCCGACCGGGATGGCCCTCTTCCGAACCGTGTTAGCTGAGGTACCGAAGTTCCCAGAATTGGGACAGGTGTTTTGGCAAACTGGGCCGCAACGATTCACGGAAATGGTCAGCCAATACTTGGCCACGCTCGACCGCGAAGGAGTCTTCACTATTCCAGATCCGCAAGCAGCATCTGAGCAATTTCGAGCATTGATCATTGGAACCTATGTTCTCCCAACCTTGATGGGTGTCGTGGCAATCCCGTCGAGTGAAGAACTAGATTCAAGGCTGACCCATACGGTCTCCGCCTTTCTCGCCAGCCTAGGGCACAAGTAATCCTGAATATTATTGCGGCAGATATGTCGATTTGGACAAATGCCATTCGTCTTAAGGGTGAACGCCCTAAAGAAGAGGGCCGTAAAACCCATCATAAGGAGGACAGAACATGCAATACTTATGTCTCATCTACGCTGCGGAATCCGTTGTACCTCAACCCAACACCGCTGAGCATGACAAAATGATGCAAGGCTACCGAGACCTGGCTCAAGAGATGGAAGCTAAAGGCATCAAGAAAGGCGGCAATGCTCTGGATAGTATTTCCACAGCGACAACCGTCCGAGTGCGCAATGGCAAGACTCAGACCACCGACGGACCATTTGCTGAAACCAAAGAGCAATTGGGAGGCTTCTTCCTGGTGGATTGCAAGGACCTGGATGAGGCTATTGAATATGCGGGAAGAATTCCAGGGGCTCAATTTGGCTCTATTGAGATTCGACCCGTTGTGTCTTGCGCCGAATAACTAAGGAAAGATTGACGCAGCCATCCTCTGAGCAAACCCAAGCAGCGATTGAAACAATTGTCCGCGAAGAGTGGGGGCAAGTGCTCGCTGCGCTCGTGGGATACGTGCGCGATTTCGATTTAGCCGAGGATATGCTCCAAGACGCTTGCGTTACAGCACTTCAACATTGGCCGAATGGCGGAGTACCTCAGAATCCACGGGCTTGGCTCTTACAAACCGCCAGGCGTAAAGCCATCGATCGATTTCGTCGAGATGCGAACTTTGAAGCCAAGCGGGCTGAACTCAACATCCTTATTGAGATAGAGCAACAGGCCAGAGAGGAAGAAGTGGACGAAACCATTCCTGATGAACGGCTCCGTCTCATATTCACCTGTTGCCACCCAGCACTGGGAGAACATGCCAGTGTTGCCTTGACACTTCGTACTTTGGGAGGGCTTACCACCACGGAAATTGCCCGAGCTTTTCTGGTTCCAGAATCCACGATGGCTCAACGACTCGTACGTGCGAAGCGGAAGATCAAGGTTGCCAATATCCCTTATCGAGTTCCCCCCTCTGATCAATGGCCGGAACGGCTCGATTTGGTGCTATCGGTGATGTACTTGATTTTCAATGAAGGGTACACCGCCACTTCAGGGAACGAATTGACTCGGGCAGATTTATGTCACGAGGCACTTCGCCTTAGTTCAATTCTATTCAATCTCGCCCCCGAAGAACCGGAGGTGGCAGGGCTACTCGCCCTGATGCTTCTACACGAATCTCGTCGCGAAGCTCGAGTTGATGATTCAGGCAATCTCATAACCTTGGAGGAACAGAATCGAGGCCTTTGGAATACGCAACAGATCAAGGCAGGAACAACCCTGTTGCAGAAAGCCATGGCCTCAAGACGAATTGGCAAGTATCAAGTCCAAGCGGCTATCAGCGCTGTACACTCTCAGGCAACAAGCTACAGCCACACCGATTGGAATGAGATTATGCTGCTGTACCACAAACTCTATACCTTGCAGCCGTCTCCCGTCATCAAACTGAACGCGATAGTTGCTCTCTCCTTTGCCAAAGGAGGTGAGGCTGGGCTATCTGCACTTACTGAATTAGAAGAAGAAGGGGGGTTGGATCAGTATCAACCTTTCCATGCGGCTCGCGCTGATCTCTTGCGTCGGGCCGGACATACAGACAAAGCCGCCGTGGCCTATCGCCGTGCCTTAGAATTGACGGAAAATATTGCTGAGCAGCGATTCTTGGATCAGCGCCTGGAAAATTTGTCGACACAGCAAGATAGACCTGACTTTCATGCCGACTAAAACGTTCTTTTTTTCTCGAGTGATGTCGATTGAGAAACCACTCGTTCGTCTATACTGGCACAGAGCTCATACGCCTTAAACCCAATAAAGGAGGAATCAGTGATGAGAAAATTTACACCTATCCTGGCAGGCACCCTCTGCCTGATGATCTTTAGCTCCACGCAAATACCCGCACAAGAGCAGAAGCCCTACGTGGGTTCCGAAGCATTCGAGCAAATGAAGCAATTGGTCGGATCTTGGGAAGGCACGATGGATATGGGGAAAGGTCCAGAGAAGATCATCGCTACCTATAAGCTGACCTCGGGTGGGAGTGCCATTATTGAGACGGTATTTGAAGGACTCCCCCATGAAATGGTCACGGTGTACCACGACGACTCTCAGGGTCAGATGCAACTGACTCACTATTGCATGCTAGGCAATCAGCCTAAGATGTCGCTGACAAACATGGCGGGCAACACGTTGACCTTCGATCTTACGCATGATTCCGACATTGATGTGGCCAAAGACATGCACATGCATACCGGCACGGTCAGATTCGACGGACAAGATAAGGTGACGCAAACTTGGACAAAGTTTGAAGCCGGCAAAGAGAAACAAGCGGTCAAGATTGCCTACACCCGCATCAAATAACTCTCAATTCATCGGGTAACGGTAAAGGGCTGGCACTCGAAAATCGATTGAGTGCCAGCCTGAACTAACTCGCAGATCCATATTGCCCAGTACGTTTACCCCAGACAATATCATTTCTCTCATACCTTGAGACATCGTTTCCTGCATATCAGTACACTTTCCCGGTTCACCCATGGAAGAAAAATCAGAAGCTCAAAACGCCATTTCACCGGCCTGGAAAATACGGATAAGACGCACATTCTTCATGACATTAGCTTTTGAATGACGTAAGATTGGTACTATCATAGAGGAACTCCCATGTTGGAATTAGATCTCGACCTGAAAGTCTTGGTGGTAGAAGATACCGAAAGCATGCGCCGGATTATCAAAAGTGTGCTCAAAGGCTTCGGTTACAAAGACATTCAGGAGGCGGCCAATGGGAAGGAAGGGCTTGCCCGTTTGCGAACTGAAGACTATGGGTTGGTCATCACGGATTGGAACATGCCTGAAATGACGGGGATCGACATGTTGCGCGCCATTCGACAGGACTCTGCCCTTTCAGAAATTCCCTAGTCATGCTTACCGCTCAAGGTGATGAACAACACATCCAAGAGGCTCTTAAAGCCGGAGTATCTGGTTACATCGTCAAATCATTTACGCAAGAAGCCCTGACCGAGCGATTGCAGAAAATTTTCAAATCATCCCCCCTCTGTCGACCTGAGTAGTTCTCATTTTTTTTCATACCCCGTCAACATTCGCAGCCGGCTCAGCTCCCAACGGTTTAAACACCAGGATTAAGGCAGCGAGCAGCGTGAGATTGCTCATGAGGGCTACCATCATGGCAAAGCCGGTCAACACGCCAAAGTAGACCGTCGGCATAAAGCTCGAAAAGGCCAGGATGCTAAAGCCCAAGGTAATGGTGATCGCTGTATAATAAATGGCTCGGCCAATACTGCCATGGCACGCCACAATGGTTTCGCGATAGTTTTGATACTTCACAAATTCCACTTGGAACCGGTGAATATAGTGAATGGCATGATCCACGGCAATGCCCACTGTAATCGCGGCGATCGTGATGGTCATGATGTCCAATGGAATCCCCACCCACCCCATCAATCCAAGCACAGAGCAAGCCGCTAACATGTTGGGCATGATCGCCAAAATCGAGAGCGATACACGACGAAAGAGGATGATGAACATCAAGAGAATACTGACAAAGACCACACCAAGCGTCAGAATCTGTGACCGATACAAACTTTGGAGCAGGTTGTTATAGAGCACGGCCATTCCTGTCGGATGAACGACCTTTTCGTCAAATTTTAAATCGTCCACTAAATACCTGTGGATCTTTTCAATCAATTCATTTCGCTTGAGCGTAGGCGCGGACTCAATCAACCGCATGGTGATACGAATTTGGTTGCCGTCTTCCCGAAGATACGGATCGATGAGCGCTTCCTTAACTTTCTTCGGAATATATTTCCGAAGTAATGCCAACTCATAGTCTTCAGGCATCCGTCCATCATTGAGCTGTTTAAACACTTTCATCACTGTGGCGATGGACAAGACTTTTCCCACTTCAGGAAGACTGTCCACGTAATCATGAATTTCTTCGACCAGAGTCAGCATGTCCCCGTTGAACCAATAGGTCACGTCTTCGGATGGTGTGTCTTCGGCAAACGGGTCATCAAACGGATCGGCCATCTCTTTAGGGGTTTTCTTCGATGCGAGGAATCCTTCTTCGGCATCAATCACAAAATC
>CAYMQW010000188.1:0-5157 GCA_964392595.1 uncultured Nitrospiraceae bacterium | reverse complement strand
TCGCCTTCACCATTTCACGCAGTTCGTCATCATCGACATCGGAAATATAACTATGGCCTTGATTGATTGCATCGACTTTTTCAACCGTGTCATCAAGCCCAACCACGTGAAAGCCCGTTTTCGCTTGAAGGACAGCCAACGGTAGTCCGACATATCCCAATCCGACAACCCCCACTACTGCTGATTGGTTTTTAATCTTTTCTAATAACGTCATGTTCCCTTCTAAGTTTCATTGGCTATTTGCCTGTTTCCAACGCCATCGAAGGTTCCTGCTTCCACTCTCGTTCTTCCGAAGAGACAAGAGTGAGCTGGGAAAGCGGAGCTTCAGTGTTGGTGTTTAGCGTGCTCTGACCAGGGTGTGTCACAACCGAATTCGGAGTGGAATTCCCTCGGCTGCGGAACTCAAACACAGTCAACATGGTGACGATCAGAATTGCCTGCATGAGCAGAATCAACGCATCAGCAGTCTCAGCCGATCGCAAACCAATGGCCCCAAGCCCCAAACAAATAGTGAGGCAATAAATCATTAGAACACTGGCTCGGTTTCCACCGAGGACCCGGGCGAGTCGGTGATGGATGTGGTCCTTCCCCACGTAATCAATCCAGTCTTTAAAGGAATGGATTTTCCCGGTCACCATGCGATCGACCGTGAGATGAACCATATCGTAGATCAACACCCAGAAAATAAGGATGGGATTGCTGAATGACACAATGGCGTTTCCATCAGCCCATTCGCCCATCACCGCAAGTGCGGCTAAGGTAAACCCCAAAAATGTGGAACCACCATCTCCCAAAAAGACGAGTGCCGGTCCATTCTTCCGAAAGTTAAAGGGAAGAAATCCAAGCACCGCTCCAATGATCCCGATGGAGAGCCAACCCAATTCAGGCTGGTTCGTTTGAAACGCCACCACCCCGAGGAAAAATGCAATGATCACCGCAAGCCCCCCGGCAAGGCCATCCATGCCATCCATAAAATTAAACGCATTGGTAATTCCGATGAGCCAAAAGACGGTCAAAGCGATATTGCCCATATCACCCAGGAACCCAGTCGGGAACAGACTCAAGACCATTCCCCACCACACGACCAAACCTGAAGCGGTGAGCTGAACCACCAATTTGAACCAGGCCGGCAACCCACAGGCGTCATCAAAAATCCCGACCAGCATCAAAAGCAGTCCCCCAAGTAAAATCACTGCGACTTTTTCGGGGATGATCCAATTCCCGAGCACCGCTAAGGCAAATCCGATGAAGACTCCGGCACCTCCAACACGCGGCGTGGGGATTTGGTGAATGCGTCGCTCGGTCGGAATATCCATAACTCCACATTTTATCCCGAGCCTTCTTACGAGAGGTGTCAGCGTAAAGGTCACCAAGAAGGCCAAGAGGAAAATGTAGGCCCATCGCTGTCCAGTATCGAGAAAAAAGTCACGCACGTCTGGAACGATGAGGCACAATAATCCCATGGGCGCCATCACCAAGAAAGGACTGGTCCACCAGTTTGAAGCAGAGGAGGAAACGGTCATGTGAATTCTTCTTGAAGAATCGTGATTATGCGATCGACGTCCTCATCAGTCAGTGATGGATGAATGGGGATGGAGAGAGCGGTGGAAAAGACGTGGTCACTATGAGGAAAGCCCCTCAAGCCAAGATAGCGATGCAGAGGCTGATACACGGGCCGTCGGCATTGGATGCCCTTTCCTTCCAAACGCTGAATGGATTCATCAATGGGATGACTGATCTTCAGGACGAATCGATAAAAGATATGAGTCCGGTCCTGAGGAATAAACGGAAGTCCCACAGGAAGATGAGCGAGCTCGGATAAATACCGGTGCGCGATCGTGGCCCGTCGCATTAGGCTATCTGGAAACCGTTCCAATTGACAGAGGCCGAGAGCGGCTTGTAGGTCCGTCATCTTGTAATTAAAACTTTTGGGATAGAGGAATTGTTTTTCATCATACTCCCGAAGCATATGGAGGGTTTCTACCGTCCTCGCGTTATTCGAGAGTACCATTCCCCCTTCCCCGGTACAGAGCAGTTTGGTGGCATAAAACGAGCAAATGGTGGCATGCCCATAACTGCCAACCGGTTGACCGTGATACATGGCACCGAGTGTTTGTGCGCAATCTTCTATTATTGGAATCTTGAGGGCTTGAAGGGGGGCAAGATCCGCCGAGCACCCAAATAGATGAGGAACTATAATTGCCCGAGTTTTTCCAGTGATGGCGGCCTTGACTTGTTCGACATCGATTCCAAACGTGCTGGGATCAATATCAACAATTTTGGGAACCGCCCCAATGTGTGTCGTAGCAATCCAGGGAGCAGCACACACATAGCTTGGCATAACGACTTCATTCCCCTCACTCACACCTAATGCGAGCAATGCCATATGCAGGGCAGCGGTTCCTGAACTGACCGCCACGCCGCCCAACAGACCCAAATAATCGGCCATGCTTTGTTCAAAGCGAGCAACACGAAAACCTTGGCCGACCTCTTGTGACTCAATCACCTCCGACACCGCGGCAATTTCCCTCTGTCCCAGATAGGGTCGGGAATGGGGGATGAGTGTTGTTGTTACCATGAGTGGTGATTTCACTAGATGTTGATAAACAACCGTAAGGGCACAAATCCTTCTGCATTTTTGACGCGAGCTTGAAATCCACGAAAATTCGCACTTGACCGGACGAAGTCTTTAATCGTGAGTCCTTCAATGTGTGTTTTTTGGGTTTGGGAGGCATGTGCCAAAATCGCTTGTTCTTTTTCTTTGATGACTGAATCGATATCCACAAATACCGTCGGAGAGAAGTTTTGAGTTGTAGGACCTTCATAAAACAGGACGTTTCTGGTGTATCGCGTGGCTGACATGGTGTTAATAGACAAGTGTTGATGATCCTGATGAGTGTCATCTTTGTGATTCACAAAAATGAAATGTGGATCAACCTCTTTAACAACCTGTTCAATGCGCTGAATCAATTCTTGGTCCATGGGAACCTTGGTATCTTGATAGCCTCCCCAAAAAATCTTTTCAACGCCCAAATATTTGGCTGCTTGATCCTGTTCGAATTGTCTCACTTCCGATGGAGCTCCCCGTTCCCCCGCAGTCAGAATCATCAGAAAAATGTGGTGGCCTTTTTTCGAATATTTAATCAAGGTTCCACCGCACCCGGCTTCAATGTCATCAGGATGGGCTCCCAACGCAAGGATCCGAATAGCATGTTCCTGATCACTGATATTCAATAAGTTCATCCCTTCCTTTTTCCTACCATGATCGAGGCATCCCTTTTCGTGAAAATCTGGGTCGTTCCTAGGACGTTATACACATTGGGCAATAGACAAAGCCTTGGGTGGCCTCCGCGTTTCCCTGAGGATCGAAAGGCTTTTGGGTCCATGAGTAAACAATAAATCGACCGCACTCATTGTCGGGACAAATGGTTGATAGGCTTGCTCATAGTCCGGGTGGACAAAGTTTTGGAATTCAATGTCCACTCCTGACTGTTCAAATTTATCCAAGTCCATGTACTGGAAGGCTCCAGGACCAGCCAGGTAACTCGTCCCTCCAAGGTTCTGGCAGATATCAATGAGTCGGTCCGTCGGATCTTCTCGAAGAACCATGTCTGACGCGATTTTCATGGGTGTTGAGATTCCCATTTTTTCAATCACCCAACACAGCACTGCCACGTTAAGATCAACGAGTGCAGTCCAGGGTTGATGATACAGGTCCTCCAGAGCCGAAACGTATTGTTGAAAATACGGCTGCCGTCCGTAATTGGTATGAAATGCGTGTAAATGTTTGCTTTGCCATTTCACGGTTTGGTTGATTCGAATATCCTGTATCCGTTGCCCAAAATCATGAAGGACGGGAACCGTGACCCACTGCCATCCTTGAGCAGTTCGAATGCGGTTACGATTTTGCCATTCATTTTTTTTGAATTGCACATTATCCAAAATGACAAAACAGTCCGCTTGATCAATTTTGTCTAAGTACCCAAGCCAGGGAAGAAACTGAGGTTGATGAATGGCGATTCTCATAACAATTCCACAAGCCTTTCTCATTCCGTCTGTGGTTGCCTGATGTCAATTAATAGTCTCTCGACCACCTCGCCAATAAAAAAAGGCGCAAGGAGCTTCACCTCTCAGTAAGGAGGTGACTCTTCTTGCGCCTTCAACTGGTAGGGCAAAATCCTACCCGCTAAGCCTGATAAGGCGGCCCTACTCTTTCAACAGAGTTACCGCTAGTTCAGTATTGTATGACTGTGATCAATCGTTCTACAGATTTCTTTTGTCTGTATACAAGATTATGGTGGAATATCGGCCCTTTCCTATGCTGACTTTATGTTCAATTGAAACATGAAGGGAAGGTAACGGCGCCAAGGTCTCGATCCTCTTCCAGGTTCGCCTTTGTCTGACATGTGGCTGTCTAGATTGGTCGATATCGATCCAATTTTATTTGAGAATTTATGGTGCTGGGAATGGCTGGGAGGAAACTTGATGTGGAGCATGCCCACTATTAGCTAAGGATTCTTCGTAGACGGCTTCGATCGCTTGCACCATGGAAACAGCGCTATACTTTTGCGTGATATCTTGTTGAGCCGCCTGGCCTAATTTTCTCGCCATACTGGGATCATCCAGCAGTCGGTTCAAGGCGAATGCCAGCGCGTCGCTGTCAGCCGGAGGAACCAATAACCCATTCACTTCATGCGTGACAACAGCAGGCACCCCACCCACTTGTGTCGCAATAACCGGAAGGCCCACAGCCATGGCTTCAATCAATGCGCGTCCCATACCTTCGTTAAGGGAAGGAAGGACAAAGATATCCATCGCCGCTAAACATTCAGGGATATCATCGCGTTTGAGTAAAAAGTGAATGGATGAACGGATCCCAAGGTCCGCGGCCAATTGACGATAGTCGTCAAGGAGTGGGCCACTCCCGATGATCACAGCATGAAGATTTGGAAACTGAGGTTTCACCTTTGCGATGGCTTCAATAAAATACCAATGGCCTTTCACTTCGGTTAGCCATCCAACCGACCCGATGATCACGGCATGAGCCTCGCATGGAAAATCTGGCAATGGATTCGTCCTGGCATGCACAGCTTGGCCAAAGCGATCGAGATCTATCCCGCTGGGGATGACTGAAAATTGATGCGCTTGCCCCACGCG
>CAYMQW010000187.1:0-5171 GCA_964392595.1 uncultured Nitrospiraceae bacterium | reverse complement strand
TGAGCACGGCAAAATGGCGAGAACGCCGCTGGCGGCTTTTTTCAACATTCCCATAGTCCATCATCAACTTCCAACCCAAGCGGGGATGATATGACCATGACAATCGAGCAAGACGAGCCTTCCATGATGCAGACCAGATCCGGCCCCACAGTCGAACCGTGTACCCTCGTCATCTTTGGGGGGTCTGGGGATCTCACCCGTCGCAAGCTCCTTCCGGCGATCTACAATCTGGTGCTCGATGGGTCA
This sequence comes from uncultured Nitrospiraceae bacterium, assembly GCA_964392595.1. GTDB lineage: Bacteria > Nitrospirota > Nitrospiria > Nitrospirales > UBA8639 > Nitronereus. Next base: position 4,925 of record CAYMQW010000187.1, on the reverse strand, counting down.
CTTCCTTCCAATTTTGCCGTCCTGGGAATTGGACGCAAACCCTGGAGTGATGATGAGTTCCGAACCGTGGCTCGCGAGGGTATTGAGAAATTTTCTCGGCAGTCTCTTCAGGAAGACAAGTGGGAGGAGTTTGCTCGACGCCTGCGTTATTTTTCCGGGGCCATTGATGATCCCACTATGTATCAGGGGCTCCGCAGCCGAATTGAAGAAATCGAAACCGAATTTAATTTACCAGGCCAACGCGTCTTCTACTTGGCCATTCCCCCAACGTCTTTTGCTCCCTCATGTCAGGGGTTACAGCAAGCCGGATTGATTTATCCTCCTGAGCTTCCCGACCGCATGTCTCGTGTCATTGTCGAAAAACCCATTGGTCATGATTTAGAGTCAGCCAAGGTCATCAATTCGACAATTGGTGAAGTCTTTGACGAATCGCAGATTTACCGCATTGATCATTACCTTGGAAAAGAAACCGTCCAAAATATTATGGTGCTCCGATTTGCCAACAGCATTTTTGAACCCATCTGGAATGCTAAATATATTGACCATATCCAGATCACCGTGAGCGAGGCGGAAGGGCTCGGCACACGGGCCTCGTATTACGAAGAGGCGGGAGCCCTTCGCGATATGGTGCAAAACCACATCCTCCAACTGCTCTGCCTCATTGCCATGGAACCGCCCTATTCGTTGGACCCCGACGTTGTACGGAATGCGCGCATGGAAGTACTTCGGTGTCTTCATCCGATTCGAGGAAAAGAGGTCGAACAGTATACTGTCAGGGCCCAATACTCTCATGGAACAGCTAATGACCAGGAAGTGCCAGGGTATCGAAGAGAGGAAGGGGTGAAAGCCGACTCCACAACCGAAACCTTTGTAGCCCTCAAACTCTTTATAGAAAATTGGCGATGGTCCGGCGTACCATTTTACTTACGCACGGGAAAGGCCATGCCTGGTCGTGCATCAGAAATTGCTGTTCAGTTCAAAGACATTCCGGAAATTTTGTTTAACACCATACCAGAGGCACGCCAAGCTCCCAATGTGTTGACCTTCCGAATTCAGCCACATGAAGGCATGTCGTTGAGAATCATGTCCAAAATTCCTGGAAGCCGCGCACGATCCCATCCCGTGGAAATGAACTTTAATTATGGCGATGCGTTTTCCGCGCCCTCCCCAGAGGCCTATGAACGGTTGTTGTTGGACGTCATGGCTGGAGATGCGTCACTCTTTATGCGACGCGATGCCGTAGAAGCTTCCTGGGCCTGGATCACGGATATTCTTGAAGGCTGGAAAGCCCATGGCAGCAAGTGGCTTCCCGAGTACCCCGCTGGCACATGGGGGCCCGTTGAAGCAGACAGGCTCATCGAATCCGACAACCGCAAATGGCGGTTGGTGTAGGAGCCTGTCCGAGATTCACGATCGTCTTGAACAGACAAACGCGGATACACTCCCCAATCCTGGCGGATCGTTGTTATTTCTGGATGAAATTCAAAAAGTTCCAAACTGGTCCGAAGCTGTCAAGCACTTGTGGGATGCCGACTCCGCCAACAGCGTGCCTCTCAAAGTGGTTCTTCTCGGATCAACACCTCTCCTCAGCGAGGCCTAACCGAAAGCCTCGCTGGCCGATTTGAAATCATACACCTGCCCCATTGGTCGTAACCGGAGATGCGAGAGGCTTTCAACTAGCCCCCAGACCAGTTCCTTTTTTACGGCAGTTAGCATCATTCGTGAAAGACCCCACACCTTGGGCTCGCTACGTGAAAGACTCGTTGATAGACACGACCATCTCCCGTGACGTGCTGTTGCTGACTCGTGTGCATAAACCTGCGTTGCTGCGACGTCTGTTCGAATTGGGGTGTGCCTATTCCAGCCAAATTCTATCGAATCAAAAAATGCTCGGCCAGTTGTACGATGCCGGGAATACCACCACCCTCGCGCACTATTTGGATTTATTAGCGGGAGCGGGCATGGTGGTCGGATTGCAAAAAAATGCCGGCAGGACAGCTCGGCAACGTGCGTCCAGCCCAAAACTCCAAGTGTTGAACACTGCGCTTCGGAACGCACAGTCTGGTTTCACGCTGAAGATGGCCCGTCAAGACACCGCCGAGTTTGAAGTAGATTCGAAAATTTTTCCCAGCCCCATGGCTTAAGCAGTCGTGATCCGTGGAGAAAAAAGCGTTTTCCCCTCTTGCGCATTACGCTTCACGGATCACGATTCCATCATCTGTTCGGTAGCGTTTGCCACAGGAATGTGCTTGCCTAGGACTTGAATGCCGTCTACACTGGAGCCTTCTTATGTTAGATCCGTACGAAGAACTGAAGAAGGTGGTGGCTACCTTAGAGGAACAGGGAATCCCTTATGCCCTCTGTGGTGGGCTAGCTGTCTCCATTTATGGGAACCACGGGCCACCGAAGATCTGGATCTGCTTGTATTAGTCCAGGATCTTGAACGGTGTCAGACCAATCTTGAGCCATTGGGCTTTGTACGATACGACGAGCCCATGGTTTTCGCACATGGCCAGGTGACCCTCCAACGGCTTCTTAAACTCGAGGTCGGAGGAAAAGACCATGTCGTTCTCGACCTTCTTCTCGTGAACTCTCCAGGCCTTGATGCGATCTGGCAGTCCCGCCAAAGTTTCGAATGGGAAGGCAAAAAAAATTGGATCGTGTCGCGTGAAGGTTTGGTCACCCTAAAACGCCTGAGGGGCTCACCTCAGGATCTTGTGGACATTGACCGACTGGACGGCCTGGAATCGTAATCAAGCATAGCGAACCCTTGATTGACCGTTCCCTTCGTAAAACCGCCCAATTACGAACGTTAACCGTGTCATTGCGACGGGCACGCGAAGCAGTCACGCAGGACAGGCTGTTAGCGGCGTTCAACCTCTTTTGGGGACAAAGGAAGGCGGTAGACCATGCTCCAGACTCTGGAGCCATTCCTTCGGCGGCGGCGTTGTTGATCGGAATCAAAACCCGCTGGGCACACCGAGATTACGCCTCAATCGTAAGCCTTGCCCCTCTCCTTTCCCAGGAGCTTCTCGAAAAGGAAAGACTCCTGCAGGCCTATGTGACTGCAGCCGCGAATGCGCAATCATCAAGTTCCTTGCATGGTTGAGACCAATAACAGAAACGAGAAGGTTGTCGTCCAGCTTGCGAAATGCAGGGTGCAACCCCTTTCCCAAAAGAATATTGAAGTGCATAGGGCGGAATGTGGTTTCGTCTGATAAAGGATGGGTGTTTCGAGTAGGCTGGAGACTCCCATGGCTACAGGATGAGGTTTGTTTTCTCTGTTTGCCACCTGGGTTCCCGGTGGTGCCACACTATTGCATCCATACCACCGTTGCCCTCCAGCCCCCTCTCAGAACCGTACAAGCGGCTTTCCCACATACGGCTACCTCGGTCGGTCATTCAGTAAGCCTCCGCTCTACGACAGGGATTCAGGTCTTTGCGGATCCTCGGATTCGGCCAGCCTACCCACGCTAACGCCTGTGTAAAGCCTGCCCATGTGTATGCCTTACGCTGACTCTTGCGGTTGAGCCATTTGAAGAGGAGTCGGGTTGCGTACAAGGCATAGCGGTGACATTGTTCCGAGTTATCCGTGATGGCGTAATAGTTCAGGTACCCCATGATACGGACCTTCGCCGCCCACAGCATCTCCCCTTTCCGCACCCTAGGCCTGGCGTGGCGTGCCCAGTCTGCGAATTGACGCAGGCTCTGTCCCAACTTCGTGCGACTCGTGCGGCGTTTGACCTTGAAGCACCCATTCTTGGTTTTCCCGCAGTAATGCGTAAACCCTAGAAAGGTGAACTCCTTCGGTTTCTCGCCTCGCTTGTACGCCGAATCCCGAGCAAAGCGTCCGAATTCAATGCAGCGGGTTTTCTCCGCCGCCACGGCTAGCCCAAACCGGCTGAGCCATTCTGGTAGCTGCTCGTCAAACCTGCGTGCATCATCTCGGCACTGAAAACACGCGATAAAGTCATCGGCGAAGCGGAAGGAGTACGCTTCGCCACAACAGGACGGCTGAACGGTGTGACGAAACCACAGATCCAGCACATGGTGCAGATAGATATTGGACAGTAACGGCGAGAGGATGGACCCCTGCGGGGTCCCGGCCTCCGTGGCCTTACCAGGCCATCTTCGAGGATCCCGCCCTTGAGCATTCTCCATATCAGTCGGATGATCCTGGCGCCGATGCGCTGTTGCAGAAACTTCCTCAGCCAGCCATGATTGACGGCATCGAAAAAACTTGTGACATCGGCTTCCACGATGTGGTTGATTCGTTTCTGCTGCATCGTCTTTCCCAGCCCATCTACGCATGTATGTTGGTTGCGTCGAAGGCGGTACCCATAGCTGCTGTCCTCAAATACGGCCTCGTAGATGGGTTCCAACACCACTTAACCACTAGTTCCACTATTTTGTCTTCAAAACAGCTGATACCTAGCGGTCTCCCTTTCTGACTGCCAGGCTTTGGAATGTAACTCCGGCGCTTGGCCTGTGGACGATAGGCCATCCGCTTGAGTAGCCCTGCCAGTACCATCGCTCGGTTAAAGCAGGTGTGGTGAGAAGAATACGACACCTGGCGACAGCGACACTTCGAGCAGGAGCACTGGGTCTACATCTGGGTGGATGGGATTTACAGTGGCCTGCGCGGGGAGCAGAAAAGGTTGTGTGCCCTGGTCAGTATCGGGGTGAATGCCCAGGAGGACAAAGCAGCTCTTGGCCATCGAAGATGGGGGGCATGAGTCGACTCAGAGCTGGCGGGAAGATGCTGCTGCATCTCAAAGCCAGGGGGATGAACGCTCCCGAATTGGCCATTGGCGATGGCGCGATGGGCTTCTGGGCGGCGGTGGAGGCAATCTATCCGACCACGCGCCAACAGCGGTGTTGGGGGCACAAGACGAACAATGTGCTGCATGCGTTGCCGAAGAGTG
>CAYMQW010000186.1:0-5194 GCA_964392595.1 uncultured Nitrospiraceae bacterium | reverse complement strand
AATATACCAGCTAGCCAACAGTTAAGGTGGTGCACTTATTATGTGAATTCAAGAAGTAATAAGGGGAAAGATATTAGGTTTTCCTATATTTCCCCTACGGATTTTGCCACATGGCCCCTTCAAGCGTCGGATTAAACTGATGCGTCAGTTTAATCACATCGCCATCTTTTATTGTCGACTCCAAGGTGGAGATTTTTTGATTAATACTCACCATCAACTCGCCTTTTTTCAGAAACTCCAACAAACCTCCAAATTTCTCGGTATCGCCTTCTGAAAATTCTCGAACCGTTGGCGTCCCGGTTAACTCACATTCCATTTCCGAATCTTCCACACAGGGCAACAAGTCTTGCCCAAACACTCTTACCGTAACCATTGGTGAACTCCTTCTTCTGCACACATACTTGTTCTAAAGTTCCCCTCCTTTGTAAGGAGAGATTAGGGGAGGTAGAAATATTCAAGGATAAGACTCTACCTCACCTTCACCTCCTCTTACAAAGGGGAGGAACCGTCCACTTTTTGCGGATTTGTTTCGCTCATATTTTCTAAAAGAACCTGAGCAATATGTTTCACAGACGTGCCCTCGGGCAAGCCATTTTTTAGTTGAATCATGCAAGCGGGACAACTTGTGGCTACGACTTCGGCTTGGCTTTTTAGAATGGCTGTTTTTTTTCGCTGAAAGATTTTCTGAGAGGTCTCATAATCCTTGACAATGTACGTCCCTGCCCCACCGGCACATCGATCGGCATCTTGCATTTCCACATAGTCCACCCCAGGCAAATTGGCTAGCAACTCCCGCGGTTGCTTTGTCACACCTGCGGCACGAAGATGACAGGACGAATGATAAGTGACTCTCTTCGTAGCTTGGCTCTTCTTTTGCCTAGGCTGCGCCGACTCGTGTTCCAAGGCAAACTCGGAAATATGTTTGACCCTCTTGGCTAATCGTGTGGCGGTCTCTTCTTCGGGTTCCCCCTTGAACCATTTTGCATAATCTTTTAGGGCCAGCGTACATGACGCACAACCAGTGACAACCGTCTCATACCCATCGAAATGTTTGAGATTTTCACGAGCCCCTTCCTTGGCCAATTTTCGATGCCCATAGGTTTCGATGGGAGTGCCGGAACACCGCTGTGGCGGTAGGTCTGGAGTGACTCCGTATCGTTTGAGAACATTGATGACAGCATCACCTACACCATCGTCAAAGTAATTGGCTGCACAGCCGTGAAAGTAGGCGACTTTGGAATTCCCAACAAGGGGAGAAGACCCCTCACCCCTGCCCTCTCCCCGAAGGGGCGAGGGAGTAGGAAATATCATGCATAACTCCGGATGGCGCTCGCGTAATAGGGTTTTTGCCAACCGAGGTAGCTTCATGTTCCAGGGGAATCGTGCGTTTTCGGCAAGGTGTTTAAGAAGGGGTCGGGTGAACGTATCAATCATTCGACGGATCACAGGTCGATCCCATAGGCCCTGCGTCCTTGCGGCTAGCTTGATCAGTTTTTCAAACTTCGCCGATTGCGCCTGAAAAGAAAAAATTTTACCGGCGAGTGCATTGGGATGTTCCGCTCGTCGTTGCAAAATGAGTTCGGATACATCCACGTCAGCCGGACAGATCGTTCGACAGGACTTGCAATTTAAACACGCTTCAACTACGCGTTTGGATTCCAAATAGCTGTAGTTCGGGTCGGTCACAATTTCAAACCACCCACGCGAACTCATATCTTCCGACTGAAACACATCGTACACCGGGCAGACCGAATTACATTTCGCGCACGTCGCACAGGCTTTCCCCAACCGTTCAAAGTCGATGTGTTCCGTAAAGGACGTCTCACTTATTTTCACGCCAGGATTTAAAATCCCTGCCGGGTCCATGGCCTGCTTCACCTGTACAAATACACCATACAATTCTTCGCCATACATCCGCTTGACCATTTCGGCACGCACACGACCATCCCCATGTTCCCCGCAAATCGAGCCACCGAACCGATCTAGAACCGTGTGATGCACCTCGTAATACGTCTCCACCATTCGCTGAAAATCACCCTCGTCATTGACATCCAGCAAGGGCACGATGTGAGCATTGCCATTGCCGATATGGCCAAAGATCGCCAACTGGACCTGTGCTTGTCCAAAGACGCCATCCAGGTAGCGAATCAACTCGCCAATCCGTTCCGCGGGCACCACGACATCATCCACATAATTGATGGGCTTTTTCTTCGCGTCATACCGATACAACGTGGGATACAGCGCTTTTCGAGCTTTCCACAATTCTTGCTGTTGTTCAGGGTCGGTGGCGATGACAGGATCGGAGGCAAGGCGATAGCGCTTACACGCCTCACGTAATTGCGTGATGCCGCCGTGGTCGCCGTCTTGATCGAATTCAATAAGCAAGGTCGCAGCAGCGTCTCTGGGAATATTGTACTGCGACCGGCCTATCAGATCTAAGGTATTGCCATCCATGACTTCCAAGGCCAATGGATTAAGCTTCAATAGGTGATGAACCGCCTCACCCATTTCTTCGAGGTGCTGGAAATGAATCATCCCGGTGACTGTCGATCGTGGACAATCAACCAGTTGTATCGTGGCCTCACTGAACACGCCTAACGTGCCTTCGCTTCCCACAAACAATTTTGGGAAATCGATGATCCCTTTTTCCAACCCCGCTGCCACATCGAACACATTGTAGCCAGCGCTATTTTTACTGACGCGCGGCCGCTTGGAGTGAATCAGCTCCCGATGCTCACGCACTACATTCATAACGGATTTGAGCCCAGGGAATTGATCGAACGTCTGGCGGCATTGATGGCTATCTATCTGTTCAACGCCAGCCTTAAGCCATCCGCCAGATTCGAGACATACTCGCAGTGCCAATACATTGTCCTTGACCGACCCATAGCGCAACGTGTGGGGCCCTGACGAGTTATTGGCCAACATGCCGCCAAGCTTACACATGTCACCACTCGAAGGATCGGGCCCAAACATGAGACCAGTAGACGCCAGTTGCTTGTTCAACTCATTCAGGACAATCCCCGGTTGAATGCGTGCCCATTTTTCGTCAGTGTTGACTTCGAGAATTCGATTGAGATGGGAGACATCCAAAATAATGCCCGAGCCAATGGCCGATCCGGTGAGATTCGTCCCAGCGGCACGCGTAGTGAGCGGAACGCCCTTTTGCACCGCATACTCCATCACATGCTCAATATCCGCTTCACTGTCAGGCAAGACCACCACTTGCGGCGTCATGCGATAGATACTGGCATCCACGGCATAGGCACGTAGCGTGGAGTGATCATCCTTGACCTTGGCGCCACCAAGCACACGCCGCAGGTCAGCACCAATCGCGGTTTTCTTTTCGGGAAGTACTAAGTTCATAGGTTGAACCTCTTGACAGGCATTCAATAGCTATTTCATTGAACTATCGTTCTCTCTGCTGCTGGCCGGAGAACAAGAGAAAAAATCCGAAGCTCGAATATCGAAATCCGAAACAAATTCCAATGATCAAAGGCCAAGACCAAATTCAAGACTCGAAATCCGCAATAAACCCAAATGGCCTGTTTGGAAGATTCAACCTAGAAACAGCAGTTGGATCACAAAAGTCCGCGCAAGCTCTTGGCGCACCTCGCAAAACAGAAAAATGTCTCATCACCACCAAGGTGACCACGACTTTTTCTGTTTCACGATGCACACCAATATTTTACACGTCATTTTTGCGCCCAACTGGTGTTTCTAGGTTGAAATAAGGGCATGGGTGCTGGTCTTTTGACTTCTTTGTTAGAGGAACGTACAAGAGGGCCATAGCTTTCGAACCATAAAAATGGAGCATGAAATGGAATGTCCGTGCCAAAGTGGAGCGAAGTATAGTCACTGTTGTGAGCTTCTTATAAAACGAAAAAAACAGGCGGAGACGGCTGAGCAACTCATGCGGGCCCGGTATACGGCCTATACGCAAATTGAGATGGACTTTATTCAGCAGACGCATGATCCCAAGACGAACCAGGGCATTGATATGCAGGGGAGCCGGGAATGGGCCGAGACGACCAAATGGGATGGGTTAGAAATTATTGAGACCCAACAGGGTGGTGTCGATGATGAGATTGGCACTGTCGAATTCAAGGCCACCTTTCTCACGGACGAAGGCCCCAAAATTCACCATGAGCTGAGTCAATTTCATAAACGGGACGGGGTGTGGTATTACTCGGATAGCTCGCAACCAAGCCAGACCGTGGTTCGTGCTTCACCCAAGGTTGGGCGGAATGATCCCTGTCCTTGTGGGAGTGAGAAGAAGTATAAAAAATGTTGTGCGATTGGTTAGAAGGACAAATATAGCTCTCGGCGTCTTGTCTTCCCCCTGAAGTTGGGACTTACCCTTTTTTTGTTTTCCCCAGGTACCGTTTCTCCCATTCGCCCAATTGTTGCAATGTCATCTGAATGAGGGTGTCTGGCTGGTTCAGCAACATTTTTCTTTTTTCAGGCGGAATTTCTACGAGATCTCCCAAGTGTTTGTCTGCCCAGCGAGCTAGATGGGTCAAAATATGTATCAGGTCCTTCCCCTTGGGCAAAAGGTAATACAGTTTTCTCTTGCCGCTTTCTGGATGGGGAATGGAATCGATCAGACCCCCATTCTCCAACCGCTTGAGTCGATCCGATAAAATATTGGTGGAAATTCCCTCCTCAGCATTAAGCATGTCTTTGTATTCATGGCGGCCTAAAAACATCAGGTCGCGGATAACGAGTAAACTCCAATGATCTCCAATTACATCGAGTGCGCAAGCAAGCGGACAGCTCGACCGATTGGAATGTTCTGTTGTTTGGCCCATTTTTTTTCTGACGAAATAATACTTGCAAACTAAAAGTATTACATGTAGGGTGACCACATCACTTGCACTTTGCAAGTATTTGTCCGTGGTCAATGAAGGCCATGGTCGTGAGGTTATTCTTAACATATTTCTTAAAGGAGCACACACATGAGTACTCTCGTTGATGTTGCCAAAGCCATGACCAAAGCGTGGGAAGAAAAAGACGCAGCCTCCTTCCGCGCCTGTCTTCATGCCGACTATTCCTTCAAGGGGCCCATGATGGAGATGAAAAGCGCCGATGAAGCCGTCGAATTTATGAAACGCTGTCCTTTTGAATTTACAAACGAAAACTGCGAAGTGGTAGTGGAAGGCCAAACCTTAGGACCCGCGAGAAAATAACTTGA
>CAYMQW010000185.1:0-5196 GCA_964392595.1 uncultured Nitrospiraceae bacterium | reverse complement strand
GTCTCGGTATAACGAAAAACAAAAGGCTAAGGTGGCAATAGAATTCATTCCCAACAACGTGATCGCTTGAGTCACGGTGGTCACTTTATGCCGTGAGCCTCCGTAAAAGCTTGAATTCGCTACGTTGAGCACTTTTGCGACAAAGGTGGGATCATTACTGATGACATCCCCCATCTTCTTAATATCCGCATCTTCACTACGACACATCTGAAGGACTTGCAAGGGCAAGGCAGGAATCGCCGGGAGTGTTTTACAACTTTTGAGTCGTTTAATAAGTTCAGGAGTCATCCCGTGGTCACCTTTCTTCCGCAAGGGTTCAGACTATTTTCGGACACTTGATGTCGCTCCATTAACCTCACCCTGACATCTCAGTGTTCCCTAACAGTTATCGGCCCAATTGGACACGACTTAAGCAGAATGAACACAGACGGTTAACGGTTAATTGCAGAACTGGCCTAAAACCATACGCATTGATGAGAAAATGGTGGACTGGCTGATCGTTAGGGCTCGCGCAAAAATACCTTTCCATGTTTGGGTGCTAAGGCGTCTGTCTGGCAAGGTGCGAGCAACCGTCTTGAATGTTGGTGGGTACAACTACGTATATCACGCCATTTCGCCTGCTGCTGGATCATCGCATTCAGGATCGTCAGCAGCTTGCGCAGGCAAGCGGTCAACGCGACCTTCTTTTCTTTGCCGGCGGCCAGCAACCGCTCATAGAACGCTTTGATCACGGGATTGTGGCGAGTGGCCACCAGCGCGCCCATATGCAGGAAGGCCCGAACGCGAGCGCGCCCACCCCAAACCCGGCGTTTGCCTCGCTGGCCCCCACTATCCCGATTAAACGGGGCCACGCCAATCAACGCGGCCATCTGCTTGCGGTTCAAGTGGCCCAATTCCGGGACATCCGCCAGCACCGTCTGCGACAAGATCGGCCCCCCCCAGTTCCCGAGTCAGCCAGGTGATATGGACACGAACCCGTTTGCGGAGGGCCGAGTTGGCTTGCGACGCCTAGCCGATTGGTTTCAGCCCACCCTATCCACCAGTTGCTGGCGGCCCGTCAGTACGGCGCTCAGCTGCTGGGTGGCGGCATCCGGAAATGGCCACAGAGTGGGCCGCATGGCACTCGTAAAGTGGGCCAACGCGAGCACAGTTGCTTCACCACCTGCTTGATCCCCGTGGCATCGTATGCCACTCGCCAGGGCTTCCCCGTCGCGTGGACGGCAGATCCAAATGCATCTTCAAAACGTCAATCCCAACATAACCGTCTGTCGTCACCATAGCGGCTTCCTGTGTGAGGCAAATCGCCCGGCCTTGCTAATACGGGCTCGAGGCCCCAGCAACTGTTCGGGCTCAGAATAGAGAAGGACGTGACGACCCGCGCTCGCGCACGGTCTCGAGGGACCAGAGGACTATCGATCTGTCACATCCACAACTTAAGAGCTGCGGATACTATCCACAGCACATCCTTAAGATACAAGGACTGCGCATACTCTCCGTATGGAAAGGGCGAGCAACGCCACCAGACAGGATGTATCCACGCCCAAACATGGGAGAGTATTCTTGCGCGAGCCCTTAATCAGGATAGACGAGAGAAGATGGAGACATAACACCTACTCCAAAGAGAGTGGAGGCTGAAACGTCGGTAACCGTGACGGACACAAGATCGCCAGGTTGGGCCAGAGGCTCTTGCTTTGCCCATACGACAGTCACATTACTTTCGGTATGGCCCATCCATTGATCCTGGGACTTTTTGGCATGTCCTTCGATAAGTACGTCAACAGTCTTCCCAATCAGGCGATGATTCAGGTTGGAGGAAATGGCTCGTTGCAATTCGAATAATTCTGTGGCTCGTTCAGACTTCACCTGGGCCGGCACATCATCCGGATATTTTCGACTGGCAATCGTGAGCTTTCGCTCGGAATACGTAAAAATAAAGGCTGACTGAAATTCCACCTCTTGAACCAACTCAACAGTCTCACGATACTCTGCATCCGTTTCTGAACAAAAGCCGCACAGGATATCGGTGCTAAGGGAAATATCCCCACGGCGTCGAATGTCTTCGACTAGAGACAGAAAGCCTTTCCGCGTGTAGGACCGTCCCATCAATTCAAGAATCCGATCGTTTCCGGCTTGCAGAGGTAAATGGATCTGTCGACACACCCGAGGATGCTGGGCCACAGCCTCCAGCAAGGATGGCGGGAAATCTTTCGGGTGAGGCGAGGTAAACCGAACACGTTCAATGCCAGGAATATCAGCAACCGCAGTGAGCAGCCGGGCAAAATCCCAGTCACCACAGGAGTAGGAGTTCACATTTTGGCCAAGGAGCGTGACTTGTTTATACCCTTGGGAGACTAGACCGTGGGCTTCTTCGAGAATCCCTTCTGGAGTGCGTGACCGTTCTCGTCCACGGGTATAGGGCACCACACAAAACGTGCAAAAGTTATCGCATCCCCGCATGACGGCAATCCAGGCATTCAGCCCAGGACCACGATCGGGCAGAATGTATTCATACGTTTCATATTCCGAGAGGTCCACGGCCAGGCTTTTTTCCTGTTGTTCAAGAGCCCGCGTCAAGAGCTCCGGCAAGTGCCGGTAGGCATCCGGTCCCACGATGACATCGATCACCGGATTGGTCTCCATCAATTCCTTTTTTAAATTCTGAGCCATACACCCCAACACACCCACCACAACTTTTCGTTCACGATTGATCACCCGGCAATCGCCCAGATGACCATACACTCGATTGTGCGCATTTTCTCGAATGGCGCAGGTGTTCATCAGCCACACGTCCGCTTGGCCTTGATCCCCCGTGAACGTGAACCCGTTTTTCAGCAACAACGACCGCACGAGTTGAGTGTCATACTCATTCATCTGACACCCGAATGTTTCTATAAAAACCTGATAGGGCATGGTTGTGAGTCCTACGATACCACGAGATTCAGAATGTCTCTATGGTGTACGGGCTGAGCCTCATCAGCAATGAGGTGCCCAAGCGCCACTTCCCCCATGGCGCCGGTTATTTGAACCGTATGGATTTTGTTCGACGACACCGTCGTGCTAGGCACTCGGACCCGAATATAGTTGTCGGTCAGCCCACTCCACCAACCTGCGGACTCGGACGATTCGAACAAGACCGACACGCGACGATCGACAAACTTTCGGTAAAATTCCGCTCGCTTGACCCGAGAGAGTTCAAAAAGATTTTTACTTCGAACTTTTATTGTCTTGGCAGGCACATGATGGTCCAGGCGAGTCGCAGCAGTTCCCGGACGCGTCGAATAACTGAAGACATGAAAATACGACAGGGGAAGATCCGCGACCACTGAGCGAGTATTGTCAAATTGTCGTTTACTCTCACCCGGAAAACCTACCATGAGATCCGTGCCGATGCACACATCCGGAATCTTTCGAGCGGCATGGCAGACCCAGTCGCTGTATTCTTTCACGGTGTACCGCCGGTTCATCGCGTGCAAAATCTCATCGTCTCCACTTTGCAACGGAACGTGTAAAAACCGACACAGCTTGGAAGAAGAAGCCATATAGTCTAGTAGGGCCTCAGGAATCGTCGTGGGCTCGATAGACGAAATACGGATCCGAGCCAACTCTGGGATCGATTCCAAGCGTTGCATAAGATCAATAATCCCCAAACCATCACTGGCGAATTGGCCAATATTCACACCCGTCAACACAAGTTCCTTGTGCCCCCGTTCCACGAGTTGCTCGGCTTCCCGAACGGCGTCATCAAGCTGCCGACTGCGTTCACGCCCTCGAGCAAACGGAATGAGGCAAAACGAACACATGAAATTACAGCCATCCTGTATCTTGAGATTGGCCCGTGTGGTCGTATAGTCCCCCACGCCCTCTTGGAGAAAATCTTCCCGGTCAATGGTCCGGGTATGCAGCATTTTCGGCAAGGGAAATTTTTCGGTAATAACTTCCGGTCGGACATAGTCCGGCAAATTCATCTTAAACTGATTCCCTAATACCAAATCGACACCTGATATTGTCTGTAAAGCTAGTAACCCGGTTTGGGCATAACATCCGGTCACCGCCACAAATGCTTGGGGAGATTGTCGCAACGTGCGCCGGATCGCACGGCGGCAATCAACCTCGGCACCTTCAGTGACAGAGCACGTATTCAAAACTAACAAATCCGTGGGAGTCCCAAACTCAACTCGCTCATAGCCAATCGTTTTCAAGCGATCAGCCAACACCGCAGTTTCCGATTGATTCAGGCGACACCCGATGGTATGAAACGAAACTTTCTTCATATTCTCTTCCAAAGAGATCCAAAAAGAGAACCATTATAGAAAACCCCTACTGAAGAGAACAACCGCGACCATTGAGAAATCGGAAACAAATTGCCGAGAGGAAGCCGATAGGGTAAAATGTGGTTGACATTCAGACAGAGTGACCCGTGACTCCAACTTGAGAAGGAAGAACGATCATGAAGAAGGCTTGGAGTATTCCCGTTGTGTTACTTGCGTCTTCACGCATGTTTTCCTCCCTCGGTTGGTCCCAACCCAATCTCCCCACGGAACCCGATGAAGAGACCCGTCTGGAGGAAATCTATGATTATGAAGCACAAATGATCATCCTTCTTTATTCACTCAAAGGCACTGATAAAGTCGATTATGTCGTCGGACGGAAAGTGTGGGAGCAGCAGCGTAGCGTGTATGGGAATCTGGTATATCTCCACGAAGCCTATCCCTTGTTTTATTGGTGGAATCATACCATGTATAACGATCCTGAACAGGACGGGGTCAATGGTAATGAATTGGTGTATCAAGAAGAAGTTGATTTCGGTCCCAGCCGTTACAAACCATGTTTTTTTAACGGTCAACTTTGTTAGGAGGACCTGAGCCCCAGGGTACGGTGGAAACCTTGTTATTCCCCTCTTGTGTCCCCCTCACTTGGATAGGTTCAACTTCTGAAAAATAAGACCTGCCTCACACGACGTGTTTTTCAATAAACCTGAAGCATCAATTGGAAAGGTGACTTTCGTTTCCAATCCGTGTTTAATAACGCCAACATTCTTGTATTCTACCACTCCTACAGCCCCCGACTTGCCGACATCACACCATTATGGCCGTCACTGAACGAACGAAGACCCCACGCGAATCGTTTCTGACCCGTCTGACGTCCATTAGACTGCTGCCCGGCCAAATCGTGGCGCTGGCCGCGGGTGGGCTCATT
>CAYMQW010000184.1:0-5254 GCA_964392595.1 uncultured Nitrospiraceae bacterium | reverse complement strand
CCCTACCCCTCCTTACAAAGGAGGGGAGTGAAAAATGCTAGAAATTACCCACTCGTTTGGGAGAAGACCCGTTTTGCTTTTTCGGGGATTATTCGACGGTGACGCTTTTGGCGAGATTGCGGGGTTTGTCTACGTCGATGTCTCGGAGGACGGCGATGTGGTAGGCCAAGAGTTGCAGGGCGACGGTGAAGGGTATGGGTGACAGTAAGGCATGGGCGCTGGGAATGGTAAAGACGAAATCCGCTAAGGCGCCGAGTTCGCGTTCGCCCTCGCTGACAAAGGCAATGACGGGGGCGCTTCGGGCTTTGACTTCCATGAGATTGTTCACGGTTTTTTCGTACAGCCGATCACGCGGGGCCAATACGACCACTGGCATTTCTTCATCGATCAGGGCAATGGGGCCGTGTTTCATTTCTCCGGCGGCATAGCCTTCGGCATGGATGTAGGAGATTTCCTTGAGCTTTAAGGCCCCTTCGAGCGCGATGGGAAAGTTGATGCCTCGGCCCAGGTAGAGAAAATTGCGGTGTTGATAGAATCGTTTGGCGATTGAGAGTATTTCTGCTTCCCGCTTGATGACGTGCTCAACCTGACGAGGCAGGATCATAAACTGATCCAACCACCATCGGCCATCTTCCATGCTCAATATTTGCCGGACTCGTCCGATATGCAACGCCAACAGGTATAAGGCAATAACTTGGCCCGTAAAGGCCTTCGTCGAGGCCACGCTGATTTCAGGGCCACATCGCGTATAGATCACGCTATCCGATTCACGTGCCAACGTGCTGCCGACGACATTGACGATGGAGAGCACATGCGCGCCCAAACGCTTGGCTTCTCGCGCGGCGGCCAGTGTATCTGCGGTTTCGCCTGATTGGGAAATGGCAATAAATAAATCGCCTTCCTGCACCAAGGGATCCCGGTATCGAAACTCGGATCCAATATCGACTTGAACGGGTTTACGAATGAGTTCTTCGAACAAATACTTTCCCACCAGCCCAGCATGCCAGGATGTTCCACAGGCCACGATCCATATTCGTTTGGCGTTGATCAGTTCTTGAGGGGTCATGGCCAAATCTGGCAGATCGGCTTCCCCTGAATCATAGCTGTATCGCCCGCGTAGGGTGTCAAGAATAGCTTGAGGCTGTTCGTGAATCTCCTTGAGCATGAAGTGCGGATATCCGCCCTTTTCCGCAGCATCAGCATTCCAATCCACTTCCACGATTTCTCGGTCGGCTGGCCGCCCCTCAGCTCCTGTGATCTCCACCCCCAAGGGCGTCATGACGGCAATATCGCCATCTTCTAAGTAGATGATTTTCCTGGTGTGGATCAATAAGGGTGTGACATCTGAAGCCAAATAGGACGCCTTCTCACTTGTGCCGATGACCAGGGGACATCCCGAGCGTGCGGCAACCACTGATTCCGGCTCACTCATACATAATCCGGCAATCGCGTAACTGCCATGCAGCTCACGGATGGTGGCTCGGAAGCCACTCTGCAATGAGCGCCCGTCCTGTATATGAAAAGCCAGAAGGTGCGCGATGACTTCGGTATCGGTTTCGGATTCAAAGTGAAACCCCTCGTTCTTTAATCGCTGCCGGAGGGTCAGGTAATTTTCAATGATGCCGTTGTGAACAATGACCACATTCCCCGATCGATGTGGATGGGCGTTTTGTTCGGAGGGTTTTCCATGGGTGGCCCACCGAGTGTGCCCAATGCCGACATTGCCAGATAGGTGTTCATGCTGGAGAATTTGTTCGAGGTTCACGAGCTTTCCCACACTCCGACGCACTTCGATTTGTCCATGCTGGAGCATCGCAATCCCGGCTGAGTCATACCCGCGGTATTCCAGACGCTTCAAGCCCTCGACGATGATCGAGGTCGCATTTTGGTCCCCGATGTATCCAATGATTCCACACATAATTGTTGTAATTTACCCTAAGCTTTGGTTAATAGGCTTGGCTGCTACTCTCATAGCCAAGGCTGGCAGTATCACAATACATTTGTGGCAGAAACCCCTCACCCTACTCTCTCCACTCAGGGGCGAGGGAAAGAAAATAACCGAACCGTGGGAAACGGTGTACAGTTGCTCGACTCCCTTATTTCGGAATATTGGTGAGAAATCTAAAGGAACCACACGCAATGTTTGTTGAGACAATAGTGAGAGGTCGGTAATGACAGCCAGGAATCCGTTTCTGCTCCCTACGCACAACACCTCACTGCCCTCGGCCAAAGGACTATCGAATCAAATGTGAAATTTACTGGGATCGCTTCTTGGAACCTTTGGAAGTCCGACCTTGGGACTTCGTGGGGCCTTTCTTTGGAGCTTTGGTTGATTCATTGGCATACCAGGCTCGACGGCGGGAGGCCCATCCTTCATGATTCACTTGTTCGGTTCGGGAGAGGGTTAGCGCATCCGCTGGAACATCTTGAGTCACGGTCGATCCCGCAGCAACCACGGCCCCTTCCCCTATCGTTACGGGAGCCACTAATTGGGAATCGCTCCCTATAAAGACCCCATCTTCAATGACTGTCCGTTCCTTTCGGAAGCCATCATAGTTACAGGTAATGGCCCCGGCTCCAATATTCACCTGCTTCCCAATGGTCGCATCTCCTAAATAGGATAAATGGCTAGCCTTGGACCCTTCACCGAGTTCGACGTTTTTCAGTTCGACAAAGTTTCCGACCTTGGCCTTTGTCCGTACGATGGCGCCTGGCCGAAGACGGGCAAACGGCCCGATGGTTGCGCCGGCTTCCACCACGGCTCCATCCAGGATCGAACTATCTTCAATGACGACGCCATCTCCAACCACACTATTCGTCAGCCGAGCATGCGAGCGAACCACGGTTTCGCAGCCAATCCTAGTCGTTCCCTCAATGGTCACCCCCGGATAAAGCACCGTATCTTGCCCGATTTCGACGGTGTCGTCGATGAATGTGGTGTTTGGATCAAGCATGGTCACCCCGGCGGAAAGCCATTGTGATCGAATCCGCTGCCGCATTACCTGTTCGACAAAGGCTAAATGTTCACGGCTATTCACGCCGAAGCATTCCGCCGAGTCTGTGGTTTTCATTCCACCCACGCGTAAACCTTGTCCCACCGCCAATCCAATGATGTCCGTAAGATAGTATTCTCCTTGGGCATTATTGGGTTTCAACATGTCCAGCGCTTTAAACAGAAACGTGCTATTGACCACGTAGGTGCCAACGTTCACTTCCTGATTGGCTTTTTCCTCTGAAGAGGCATCTTTTTCTTCCACCACTTTCACGACTTGCCCGTTGGACCGACGCATCACTCGGCCATATCCTTGGGGATTGTCCAATTCCGTAGTCAAGATCGTCACGGCAGCCTGCGTGCGCTGATGTTGGGCGATAAGCTGTTCAACGGTGGCTTGGGTCAGTAATGGTGTATCGCCATTGAGGATGAGGCATAATTCTGAAACAGGTTTCGCTTTAGGCATGAGCACCGATTTGGCCTGCTGTACAGCATGACCAGTGCCCAGTTGTTTGGCTTGCACGACGATATCCAGAGGTTCGAGAGTTTTTTTCTCTTGATCCAGCAACGCTTTGACCACCTCACCTTGATGGCCTACCACCACCACCACATGGCCATCGGATAGGCGACGAGCTAACGAGGTCATATACCAGACCATTGGTCTCCCCGCCACAGGATGCAAAACTTTTGCTGTTTTGGACCGCATTCGCTTCCCTAAGCCCGCGGCCATGACAATAGATGAGATTCGTTTCATGGGTTATGTGGTATCCGAGGTAGTAATAAAAATATCGGTTCTTGGCTAACCAGTCTTTACCTCTTCAGTCTGTTCTGAGAATGACGTTCCATCTTTCGGATCGATTGTCGGCACACCCATGGATTTTCCCGAGGAATAGAGCCCACCAGACACGATAAGTTTCATGGCTTCTTCCACACTCATGTCCACTGACTGGACTTCCCGTTCCGGCACTAGCAAAAAATACCCTGACGTCGGGTTCGGCGAAGTCGGCACATACACGTGGACGAGGGGTTCTGGGGCCAAGGCTTGCACCTCTTCACGAGTTTCTCCTGTGACAAAGGCCAAGACGTAATTGTCATCTTTGGGAAATTGGATCATCACGACTTTATTGTATTTCTCGCGTTGCTTGAAGGAGAGAATGTCCATCATGGACTTGAGCGTGGCATAAATCCCGCGAACAATTGGAACACGATCGAGAAATTCTTCCCAGCGTTTGTACAGGCGGCCGCCAAGGAAATTCGTGGCCATCATCCCGGCAAGAAAAATGAGAATGACGAGCGTGAGAATTCCCAA
Source organism: uncultured Nitrospiraceae bacterium (assembly GCA_964392595.1). Classification (GTDB taxonomy): domain Bacteria; phylum Nitrospirota; class Nitrospiria; order Nitrospirales; family UBA8639; genus Nitronereus. The sequence goes on along the minus strand of CAYMQW010000184.1, from coordinate 953 downwards.
GCCTGGGACGTAATAGTCTTCGGTCACGATGTCGGACAACATATTGCCTAAAATGCTGTCCACCGCGACAAAGAGCGTTTTGAGGACCAGAATGGTTCCCCAAATTGGGGTGATCACCAACAGACCTGTTAAAAAATACCGTTTGAATGCAACGATCGACATGGGCAATTAAGAGATTTTTCGCTCTGTTCGGAATGACAAATCGTGCGGTTTTGGCTTTACGTACAACCGGCTTCGGCCTTGGATTGGCTGATTCACCCATCGGTAATCCCGTGGTGTTCTGCCTTGGACAACATACGCCTTTGAGTATGTTGGCATGTTACAAGTAAGCGCTCATTGCTTCAACCCCTTTTCTTGCGAATTTCAACAACTTAGCTTACGATGCCGACCGTGGCCAAACGGGTGAATACGGAACGCACATTGAAGAAATCACCCAACCAATACAGCGGACTGTTTATTACATTTGAAGGGATTGAAGGCAGCGGCAAGTCGACACAATGCCGGGGTTTAGCTGAATATCTGAAAGATTCGGGATTCTGGGTGGTTGAGACACGAGAACCTGGAGGCACCCCGGTTGCTGAACATATCAGGGACATTTTTCTTCAGACCCAGACCAACCCCATAGATTCGCTCACCCCTGAAACCGAAGCCTCGCTGGTATTTGCCGCTCGCAGCCAGCATGTGGCTTCCCTGCTGCTTCCCGCCTTACACCAAGGCGCCGTGGTGCTGTGCGACCGATTTGCTGACTCAACTTTGGCGTATCAAGGGTATGGCCGAGGCTTGAATATCACCAACTTGCGACGCTTTAATCGTTTCGTTACTCAAGGCTTGACTCCGGATATGACGTTTGTGTTTGATCTTCCGGTGCAACAGGGACTCGCTCGGCGACGACGTGACCTCAACCAAAACCGCATAGACAAGGAAGCCTTGGCATTTCATTCGCGCGTGAGGAA
>CAYMQW010000183.1:0-5275 GCA_964392595.1 uncultured Nitrospiraceae bacterium | reverse complement strand
CTTGGAGCTCTACCCGAACCAGAAGTCACCCACAGATTCTGCTGAAGAGCCAGATGTATTACTACAATTTCGGCGTGAATTCTGAGTGGACTGAGGAATTAAGAAAGGCCACAATTGATATTGTTGGATCGGACTCGGAAGGGGAAATCAGAATTATTGAGAGAGGCAACCAATAGATTTTTTGTCGCTACGCTCTTTGTCCCGCAAGCAAGATCGACTCTTAATAATCCGCATCCACTTATCACGAGCTTTCTGAAAGACGCAGTATGCCAATAAGGTGAAACAATGCTCTTCAGTTGACCACCGACAGCGGCGTTCCTATTGGCGCTCTGCATTTGGTGGCAATAGAACATAGACATTAGGTTGCAGGGATTACCATATGGAACAGAACGCGACATTTTTAGAGACGGTATGGAGAGAATATTGTGAGCAACTACTCGCCTTCATCCGTACAAAAATTAGTTCTCCTGAAGATGCGGAAGATATACTAACGGATGTATTTGTAAAATTGGCAAGGCAGGAGGCGTTATCTAGAACTCCCCATTCATTGCCCAATTGGTTATATCGTGTTAGCAGAAACTCGATCATTGATTTTTATCGTATGCGTAGGACCCTGGAAAACTTGCCAGAGGACCTCATTCAGGAACAACCCGATCCACAAATATTAACGACACTATCCGCATGCATCTCACCCATGATTCATATGTTACCGGATGTGTATAAATCTCCAATGCTTCTTTCCGAAATAGAGGGGAAAAAGCAAAAGCAGGTCGCTATAGAATTGGGATTAAGCCTGCCAGCGGTTAAATCCAGAATTTTGAGGGGACGAAAAAAGCTGAAAGCCCTGATGGTAAGTTGTTGCACACTGTACCAAAATAAAAGTGGGCAAATAATTGATTATAAACAAATTTCAAACGAATTTTGTGACAAGTGTGAGAATTAGTCGGTTTGCAATGCGTCCTTTTCTGAGGTGTGTCGTCTGTACCAGTGAGAATGTCGATTTCCGGCACTTCGATCAACCTCAGATAAGGAGAACATGATGAAACGTATGCATATCCACATTGCGGTAAAAAACCTTTCAGAAAGTATCGAGTTTTATTCCACTCTTCTGGGGAGCGCTCCAACCGTAGCACGTGAAGATTACGCAAAATGGAATCTTCATGATCCGGCAGTAAACTTTGCGATATCCATGCGGGGCCACTCAAGTGGCATAAATCATCTGGGTCTCCAGGTCGACTCAGAAGAGGAGTTGAGGGAAATATCAGAACGTCTGGATAAAGCGTCGATGCCTTCCACTAAACAGGAGAACGCGTCATGTTGCTATTCGCGATCTAATAAACATTGGACTCTTGATCCCCAAGGTATAGCCTGGGAGAGTTTCCATACATTGGGTCATATTGATGTCTTTGGAGAAGATACACAGGTTAACTCAGAAGAGAATGCTTCCGCATGCTGCATCCCGTTGCACAACGAGAATGTAGAAAGCCAAACGGAATGCTGTGTACCCAATGAAAATGATGTGACAGGATGTTGTTCATAAAACCTTCCATGAGCAAAAGACGGGTTTCTTGGGCGGCGCTTTGCTCTGCCCAAGAAGCCGCTTTTGCAAGCGTGATATGAGAATTGAGGCTCATGGCTAAAGAATATTTAGAGAAATTATCAGCCTTTATAGAAAAGGCAACGTCTGATTGTTCTGAAAATATGAACCTTAACTGCAGACATTTTTTTAGTGGTGCCGCACTCTATGCAGAGGAAAGAATATGCATATCCTTAACGCCGGTTGGGTTAGCTATGAAGCTTCCAGAAAAAACCAAAGACACACTGATGAAAAATAAAAAGGCAGTCCCACTGAGATATTTTCCGAAAGGTCCCATAAAAAAGGATTATGTGTTGTTTGCCGGTGGCGTAGAAAAAGGTGATAAGGCGTTACATAAATATGTGAAGACAAGCATTGAGTATGTTCTCTCAATACCAAAACCCAAAAGAAAATCGAAATAACAAGAAAGCCATAGCACAAGTCAATTTCAGCAGGCCCAATACCGTGCCCCTTCTTTCGTTGTTCCCCGGCATCTATCGGTTGATTTGCAACGTAAAATTATAAGGAATGCTGAGTTATGGTTATTACCGGATCATGTTTTTGTGGAGCCATCGCATACAAAATTGAAGGAAAATTGCGAGACGCACGATCTTGTCATTGTTCTTCGTGCCGGAAAGCCTTTAGTGCACAAGCGTCAGCATATGCCCTTGTGGAACCAGAAGAATTCTCTTGGGTTTCTGGTCAAGACCTACTTACCACTTATGAATCGAAGGATGGTGAGGGGTTACAGTTCTGTCGCATATGCGGCTCGACATTATGTGGAACATTCAAAGGCCAAATACATGGGGTCACTCTTGGGTGCACAGATGGTGATCCAGGCATCAGACTTGGGATGCATATTTTTGTTGGGGAAAAAGCGTCTTGGGAAACATTGCCAGATGATGGAATCCCTCAATATGAAGAGAGGCCACCCACGAATACATCAGGAAATGCCTAATTCAGCTTGTCAAATCACATTGCAAAACGCGGCGCCCCTTCCCTCTGTACTTTTTGGAAGCCGGTTATTTGCCTGTAGTGCCTAAATGGGGAGTGAGAGGATGAACGAACACGAGAAAATTAATTACGTTGAATTTCCCGCAAAAGATATTGGGGCCACAAAAGCCTTTTTCACCGCAGTATTCGGCTGGACTTTTGTCGATTACGGGCCGGAATATAGTGCCTTCTCAAATGCAGGAATCGACGGCGGGTTTTTCAAATCTGATCTTGCGGTTTCAACAGAGAAGGGTAGTGCCCTCATCGTGTTTTACAGTAAGGACTTGCATCAAACTCAAGCCAAAATCGAGAGCGCTGGAGGTTCAATCATACAGTCAATATTTTCATTTCCAGGTGGCCGTCGATTTCACTTTGGTGACCCCAATGGAAACGAGTATGCCGTGTGGTCAGATGTGCCAGAATAAGATTCTGCTCAATTTGATGGAAAACCGATCCCGTCCCAATCGAAAATTACGCTGTCGTTAGGCGGTAATAAAAACAAATGGCAAAAGAATATTTGGAGAAATTGTCGGCCTTCATTGAACCTAGAAACAGCAGTTGGATCACAAAAGTCTGCGCAAGCTCTTGGCGCAACTGGTAAAATACAAAAAAAAGTCTCATCACCACGGAGGTGACCACGACTTTTTGTACTTCACCATGCCCACCATAATATCTATCACGGCTGTTTTGCGCCCAACTGCTGTTTCTAGGTTAAAAGGTTAAACCAATGAATAAAATCCATATTGCCCTTGCAACAAGCGATATAGAAGGAACCGTTAAAGATTATAGTCAGCGTCTAGGCTGTGATCCGTGTGTTGTGGTTCCCAATCAATATGCTTTATGGCGCACAGAATCCATAAATATGTCCGTACGACAAGATTCTTCATGTAAGCCTGGAGAACTACGTCATCTAGGATGGGAAGATGCAGAAGCGGAGAAAATGTCGTCGGAAAAGGATGTCAATGATATTGTGTGGGAGCACTTCTCTGCTCAGCAACAAGCTGAGGAAATAGAAGAATTATGGCCCGGAACAGGTTATGTGCCACAGTAGTTTTTTGGAATGTTGAAAAAAGCCGCCAGCAGCGTTCTCGCCCTTTTGCCGTGCTCACGTACTGAGAGTACGCTCCGCGCGTCAAAAGGGCTGCGGCCTTGCTGGACGGACTTTTTTGAACATTCCCTCTCACTGCTGGTGGTCATCTTATCTCGAGCATCCATGGGCCATGAGTATGAAATATTTAATAGGCCCTTTTGCAAATAGTGAATCAATTGTAACAATCTGCAAACTGAATATTTCAGGTGAAAGGAAGGGGAGACAATGGGTGTATTGATTGGTGAGAATTCAGTGGTGAGCATGCACTATAAGCTTACGGACGATGAGGGAAAGGTCATAGATAGCTCCGAAGGCGGGGAGCCCATGGTGTACTTGCACGGAGCGGGAAATATTATCCCCGGGTTGCAAAAGGCGTTGGTGGGAAAAGGAGAGGGGGATTCTCTGAAAGTACGGGTTGAGCCTGCGGAGGGCTACGGAGAGATCGATCCTAAGGGCACCAAAGTCATTGAACGAGCGGCGTTTGAGGGGGTTGAGTCTGTTGAAGAAGGGATGTCGTTTGAGGCACAGGCGCCGGATGGTGCCTCGCAAACCATTACTGTAAGGAAAGTAGAAGGTGATCAAGTCACCATTGACATCAATCATCCACTCGCTGGAGTCACATTGAATTTTGATGTCCAAATTAGCAGCGTGCGGGAATCGACGGAAGAAGAGCGCACCCATGGTCATGCACATACTCCTGGCCATGAACATTAGGTAAGACAATGGAGAGTAGTATCGAATTGAGTAGCATGGTCGCTCTGTTTGGAGCGATGATGGTGTTGGCGATTGCTCCGGATGCGAGCCTTGTTGCTGTCGTTGGAAGGTCAATGGCGTCTGGATATACTCATGGGCTTGTCACGGTCATAGGGATATTGGTTGGCGATTTGGTATTTCTCATGTTGGCGATCTACGGTCTCTCTGCCATTGCAGAAACCATGGGAGATCTGTTTGTCATGGTGAAATACCTTGGTGGGGCGTACCTGATATGGTTTGGCATTGGGCTATGGAGAGCAAGATCAACAACCGTCGAGGTGGAAAAAATTCAAGAAACCTCTTGGGCATCCAATTTTCTATGTGGGTTGACCATTACACTAGGGGATCCCAAGGCCATCCTCTTTTATCTAAGTTTTCTTCCAGCTTTTCTTGACGTGACTCGTGTCTCTTTTCTCGACATGGGCATCATTATGGTACTTGCTGCTATTTTGGTCGGTGGGACAAAACTTGGGTATGCCTATATGGCTGATAAAGCGAGATTACTGTTTAAAAGCTCCCAAGCAAAGAAAAAAGTGAATATGACTGCAGGCAGTGTGATGATTGGCACGGGCATTGTTGTAATAGCTAAGGCCTAACAAGTTACTGCACCGGGAATGTAAACCAGCCGGTTACCTTCAACGTGGTGTGTGACGAGCACAGGGGAATTTTGACAATACGTGAACAGGAAATTTTCTAATCCTAAAGTCAAGGAAGTATTTTCTGAATATCCACCTGCGATCAGAAAAAAACTTATGGAGCTTCGCCAGCTCATATTTGAGGTGGCGTCCGAAACACAAGGTGTAGGAGAGTTAGGACCCGCGAGAAAATAACTTGACCAATCTCGCATCCAATCTTCGGGCCAT
>CAYMQW010000182.1:0-5310 GCA_964392595.1 uncultured Nitrospiraceae bacterium | reverse complement strand
ACCTTGTGACTCTAGATGTTTTGTAGCCTGCTGAATCGTTCTAGTCACCAGTTGGCGAATAGTGTTACTCTTGCCCCTTGAACTTCCTCGAACTTCACTCGCCATAGTCTTTCTCCCCTTGAATGCCGCGTAGCAGGTTGCGTTTGGTGACGATGCCAACGGGTTTTTCGTCCTTCAGAATTAGGATGGGCCTGTCAGTGTCCACCGAGAGGTTGATGAGCTCGTTGAGGTCTGCGTCTGGAGGGGCGGTGGGGAGTGAGGTAAGGTCATTCCCCGCAGTCCCGTGATACGTGTCGATTGGCTGCATTACGGTGTGGGCATGCACGAGTGTAAGCCGTGAGATTCCTTGTACGAACTCCGCGACATATTTGTCCACCGGCTTGGTCACGATTTCTTCCGGTGTGCCAATCTGCATCAAGACACCATCCTTCATAATGGCAATCCGGTTCCCGAGCCGTATGGCCTCGTCAAGATCGTGTGTAATGAACACGGTGGTTTTCTTCATCACCGAAGAGAGTTCGAGAAACTGGTTTTGAAGCTGTCGTCGAATGAGTGGATCGAGGGCGCTGAATGGTTCGTCCATAAGCAGAATTTCTGGATCCGCTGCCAGGGCGCGGGCCAGCCCCACCCGTTGCTGCATACCACCAGACAATTCAGAAGGCATTCGATCTTCCCAACCGCTCAGTCCAACATGGTTAAGTATCTTTTCGGCGGCTTCGGAGCGCTCTGTCTGAGCCACATGGCGCAGTTCAAGAGGAAAGGCTACGTTGTCCAGGACAGTTCGATGCGGGAGTAGAGCCGAATTTTGAAAGACCATCCCAATGGTTTCAGAGCGTAGGGTGCGCAGACTCTTGGCATCCAAATGACTGATGTCCTGTCCATTAATCAGGACCTGGCCGTGGGTTGGGTCAATGAGCCGGTTGATGAGGCGAAGGAGTGTGGATTTGCCACTTCCTGACAAACCCATGATACAGAAAATCTCACCCTGCCTGACCTCAAAAGAGGCATCGGCCACCGCGAGGACGCTGTGAAAGCGCTCAAGAACCTTGGTTTTCCCGAGCCCTTCTTCTTGAACCGCCTTCAACACCTCATCGCTATGTTTTCCAAATATCTTCCAGAGGTGCTTGCATGCAATAACGGTGTTGGTCATCTTTTGTCACTACTCAAGTTCAGGGGAGATGGTTCACGGTTTAAAGGTGAAGAGGTTCCAGGGGGCAGAGTTTGAGAAAGGTATCGATTGAACAATTTGAAGATATTGAGGGGTGGCAAAATGAATTTGAGGAACGCAAAGGGGCCAACTGTGAATCTGACGCCATGAGTCTTTACCCCGTTGGATCACTCTCCGGGTGGACCTATGTAGGCTCCGCAGGTGCTGCACACAAAGAAACCCGTGCGCCCGCCCTCTTCTGAGCGTTCTCTTTCAATCTCGGGGTGATCACAGGTGGGGTTGTCTTTGGCTTCCCAGGAGATCCTTCGTTGTCGAGCATCCTCTTTTTCCATAAACCCTAATAAAGGCAACAATCAGGTGGATTGCTGCTTAGGAAAGGTGAATTTGGCGAGAAAGTTATTCGGAAACTGCTTATGGGGCAAGCGGCCATTTCTTCCTCTTCAAGAATCAGAACAGGCCATAAGAGTTGGGTAGGGACGGCTGCTTAACCGCTTATTGAGCAGGTACAGTTTTTACTGATTCCTGAAGAACTTCCTCAACGGCGCGGATCATTCTTCGCTCGATGTCGGCTTTTTCATTGTCGCTCACGCCCAGAATCTTACCTTCCTGTGAGATTTTTTCATAGTGGGCTTTGACCCTCAGGGTTGTAGCTTGCTGCCCGGCTCCTTCCAACACAAGAAGATATTGGTTGCGAAAGCCTGGTAATTCTAGGGAGGGCGACGCAGAGGTTTTTCGTTTCGTGACAAACACCGCGCTTTGATCAGTCGCCATTTTTGCCAAAATCGAGTATCCATGTTGAAGTAATGCATGTTTCGTGGCTTTGATCATTGGGGAAAGTCCAACGGTGAAGGTTTGGGATTTGGCGCCGGAAACGTGGGTCAAAATCGATTGACGAAACTGTTCACGTTGACGGCGCAACCATTGGGTGTCCTTCGTCAGTTTGCGATTTTCTCGGGTTAATTCGGTCACTTGTTGTGTCAAAGCATATCGTTCCGTGGCCAAGCCTTGTCCGGTTTCTTGGGCGGACTTAATTTTTTGATCAAGCTCCTTCTGCTGTTCCCGCAGTTCCTGATTGAGCCGATCGATTTGTTCCTGAAATACACGGTTGCCTTCTTGAAGGGTAATGATCATGGATCCCTGTTTTGCGCCCAATTTTTTGAGTTCGGCATTTTCCTCTTCTAATAAAGGAGTCCTATCTTGTGGGCAGCCTTGAAGGAGGGGAAACAGACAAAGGAGGACTATCAAAAGAAAAACAGAAAACGGCTCTCTCCGAAAAAACCCATGGCGGGATGGAGTGTCCATTGACATGAAAGTTTTGAATTTACCCACAGGAGACAATAGGAGAAGTGCTTAGCACGGGGAGAAATTGAGAGCCAATTTTTTGGATTGTAGGCTGCTTCGCATGGTAATGCAAATGAGTTCCTGGTCTGCGGAAGCTTGACCCTTGGATCGCGGGGGAATACGCTTTGAGTTTTTTAATGCCCTGCCGGAAAAAGGAGTTTCATGGCTGTCTTGATTCGAAAAACCTTTCCCGTTCCACCACTTGGCTGTAATTGCTCGATTTTGGGCGATGCCGAGACCAAACAAGCCATTGTTGTTGATCCTGGTGGCGATGCCACGCGTATTTTGGACGAGGTTCAGCGTCTGGGTTTGACGATTATTGGTATTTACCATACCCACGCGCATTTGGATCATTTTCTCGCCTCAGGAGAACTTCGGAATGCGACACAGGCACCGCTTGGCATACATGAGGCTGATCTCGATCTGTGGAAAGCCCTCGAGGTGCAATGCCGCATGTTTGGTGTGCCGTTTGTCCAAGCCCCAGATCCCGACCATTGTATGCGGGATGAGGAGGTGCTGTCGTTTGGGACCATCAAGGGTCAAGCGCTGCATACTCCGGGTCATACACCCGGATCCATGTGCTTCCATTTTCCGCAAGAGCATCTGTTGTTGTCGGGTGACACATTATTTCGGGGTGGAATTGGGCGAACGGACTTATGGGGTGGCGACTCGCGGGCCATTGAAGAATCCATTCGCGAACGTTTGTTTTCACTGGATGAAGCTACCACGGTCATTACCGGGCATGGTGAAGAGACCCAGATTGGGTTTGAGCAAGAATACAACCCGTTTGTGTCTGGCTGAATGTTTGCGTAGGAAGGAGGGCATGATGCGATCTTGTTGTTCAATCCTGCTGTTGATCCTGTGCGTCGTGCTGGGATGGTTTGGACTATCATTGGCACAAGCTCCACTCCCTGTCGGTCAGATTTAAATCGAAGATGTGAGCGTGGTAATGTCAGAAATTGGCCCGGTGGTCTTACTCAAAGCCAATGGTCGGGTTGTGCCCATTTTTGTTGATCCCACGGTGGCAGGGTCGATCGATGGTGCGTTGCGAGGGAAAAAGTTTTCCCGGCCCCTTTCCCATGACCTCATGCATACGATACTTCTTGCGTATGGGGGACAGTGACCTACGTCAAAATCATATTGAAGGAGCAGATTTATTATGGGGAGTTGGCCGTGGTCATTCAGGACGATCTCAAAGTGTTTGATAGCCGGTCGTCAGATGCCATTGCTCTTGCTATCCATTTTGACGCTCCCATTTACGTGGAGAAGGAATTATTCGATCAGGCCGATCAGGGAAATGGTGAACTCGAAGATGCGCAATTGCTGTGAGGAACTACGGAATAACTATGATGTCTAGATAGGCAGGTAGACTATCGGCTCCTTGGATATCGGTGACGCGCAGTTTAAAGCGAAACAGTCGTTCTTCTGGAACGAATGGGGCTAAAAATCTCGCCTTTCCTGAGTAAGGATCAAGAAGAGAGATTTTACTGCCGCGGACTTGTGACCAGTGGTATTTGAGCGATCCGCCCTCGGGATCGTAGCTCGCGAGTCCGTTTAACATGACGGGATCACCCGAATACACCAGTTGGTTTTCCCCGGGATTCGTAACTGGAGATTGGTTTGGGTTGAGTGTTGACTTTGACCTGAATTTCCAACATAGCTTCGTGCCTCGGTTTTGGATGGTCAATATTGCCGTTCCGTTTCCTACCAGACGAAGCAGTCCATTGTCATTGATCGTCACGACGGTTTCATCGTCGATGAGGTAGGTCGTTCCGGTGTTTTTTTTGCGAATGAAATGAACTGTGCCGTCTGAAAATCTGCCGATGACTGGTAGTGCGAGTGTTTTGCCCAAAAAATCGACTTGGTCGTAGACTCGGGCAGAGGCGGCTCGTCCAAATCGAAGTGGTAAAATCTATCTCCTTGAGTTGAGCTTTTGGTCAGCCTATCTTGATCAAAGCCACCAATGCCTTGGACACTGAGCATGGATTTAGTTTGTCTGCGGATTCAGCGTTTGCTGGCCCAACTTCCATGCAGATCAAAATTACGTTGAAGGCTGGAGAAACCTAGTATATTGGTATCGCCATGAGCGACTTTACGTATGTCACCGCCGCGGGTAACATGTCAGTCAAATGTCAGTTGCATCCGGTACCCCTTGCTTCGCATCTTCTGATCTTAAAGTAAAAGGTTGTAAATACTCAGTTTTTTGAGTGTGAACAATAAAAGAGCCCCGTTCCCAGATGTGGGAACGGGGCTCTTTTATTATTGCGGTGAGATGGCTCCTAAATTTCTGTATCTTTACTGCAATCAACCTTGGTGCCAGGAGGGATTCTATGGGATGCAATCACCTCTCCGTTCCATAACAAGAAATAAAAAGCGGTTTTCAATAGGCGTATTGTCGCTACCCTTATTTGTGACAAAGGTATTCATGTCTACAATCATTTTTTTCTTGGTTTCTATTTGAGTATCGTTGACAACCCAAAAATAGTGACTGGCTTTGGGAAAAATTTTCGCCACAAATTGGTCGATGGCTGAAGGAACCCCTGGGGGAGTCGCTTGTACGGGGCTAGCTAACAGGGTGATCAAGGTCAATACCAAAAGAGCGTGAATCATGTGGTGTTTCATGGTTGAGCCTTCTCTCATCAATGAGGGAATTCACGGGGCTATGTGTTGACACCTAATAGGCTGATCGGCCACTCTCTTAACGATTTTGAGTCTTTATCTTACCATGAATGAAGGAAATTCAGAAAAAAATGGTGGAGAAACAAATTAAGGGCACCTCTAAAAACCAGGCATTTTTTGTG
>CAYMQW010000181.1:0-5368 GCA_964392595.1 uncultured Nitrospiraceae bacterium | reverse complement strand
GCTTCTTCTTCTTCTTCTTCATTTTTAGTTTGTGGCGTGGCTAAGCGCCTCTGTATTTTTTCTCAGATATTATCGGCACGCACGAGTGATTCGCCGACCAGCATGACCTTCGCGCCGGCTTCCAGGATCTTTAGGACATCATTCCGCTTGTGGATGCCACTTTCGCTGACAATGAGTTTGTCGGATGGAATGCGTTTCGCCAGTCTTGCGGTGATTCCTAGATCTGTAGAAAAGGTTTTGAGGTTACGATTGTTAATGCCGATAAGCTTGGCCTGCGGAATTCGTTCTAACACCCTATCGACTTCACGTTCATGATGCGTTTCAATGAGCACGTCTAGTTTCAACCCCTTGGCTGTAGCATAAAAGTCTTCGAGTTGAATCCGATCGAGTGCCGCGACAATGAGCAGTACGGCATCCGCGCCGTAGGCACGAGCTTCGTAGAACTGAATATCGTTGACCATGAATTCTTTGTTCAACGCGGGCAAGCCCACCTGTTCTTTGACTTGTTTGAGATATTCCAAACACCCTTGAAAATACTCTTGATCGGTGAGGACCGACACGGCGGCGGCTCCGTGGTCTTTATAGGTTTGAGCAATCTCGACGGGATTAAAACGGTCGGCAAATTCTGGACGCATCAACCCCTGGCTCGGGGAGGCCTTTTTGACTTCGGCAATTAAGGCTGGCGAATCGGGCGTACATGCCGCCTCTAAGGCCGTAATAAATCCTAAGGGCCCCGGGCGATCGGCAATCTTGCTTTTGAGGCTGGTCAGGTACCCGCGACTTTTCTTGCGACGCAATTCGGCTTTCTTGTGATCGAGAATCCGATCGAGAATCATGTCGAACCTTGGTTCGTGAAGGCAACAAGTTTTTCCAACTTTTCGTAGGCGGCTCCGTCCTCGAGTACTTCTGATGCACACTGATACCCTTCCTTAAGGGTTTTGGCTTTGCCGCAAGCCACAAACACCGGAGCGGCGTTCACCAGCACCACTTCACGCTTGGCATTGCGTCGTCCTTTGAGAATCCCTTCAATCACATCGGCATTCTGTTCCGGTGTGCCACCGGTGAATTCCTTTGGGCTTACCTTTTCCAGCCCAAAATCCGCAGGAGACACGTGATAGCTGGAAACACGACCGGCCTTTCCTTCAGACACATACGTAAAGTCGGTCAGCGTGATTTCATCCAATCCATCTTTTCCATGGAGCACGAAGCAATGTTGTGTGCCTAAGCGAATCAACACTTGCGCAAGTTTTTCGGTGAGGGATTGATCATACACGCCGAGCACTTGAATCGTGGCACCGGCAGGGTTTGATAATGGTCCCAGGATGTTCATCATCGTCCGAATGCCCATGTCGGCTCGTGGTTTGGCGCAATGCTTCATCGCACCATGATAGAGAGGAGCAAACAAAAACCCTATTCCGATTTCGTTGACACATGCCTCTACCTTTTCTGGAGAAAGATCAATTTTCACGCCCAAGGCTGACAACACATCGGCGCTTCCTGATTTGGATGATACGGAGCGATTGCCATGTTTGGCTACGGTCATTCCGCCACCTGCTACGACAAAGGCCGCGGCAGTTGATATGTTGAAGGTGTTGGCACGATCGCCTCCCGTTCCGCATGTGTCTACCACTTGCGGGTCGCCCACATGTATTCGAAGAGCCATCTCCCGCATGGCCTTGACCGATCCTGTGATTTCCTCAACAGTTTCACCCTTCATGCGAAGACCCATGAGGTAGGCGGCAATTTGCGAGTCTGAAGCCGTGCCCTGCATGATTTGGAGCATGACTTCCTGGGCTTCTTTTTCCGTGAGGCTGATGCCCTCAGCGAGTTTGTTTAAAGCTTCTTTAATCATATTTCTTAATCCTGGTCCAATAACTTCCTCCCCTTTGTAAGAGGAGGATTGAGGTGGGGTAGAGAACCCGGAATCGGTGAGTTCCTGGAATGAAATATGAAATTGTCATTTGAAAGACTCTACTTCCCCTAACCCCTCCTTACAAAGGAGGGGAACGTATTTGCCCTACGAATGTTTCAACATTCATCTCTGGTTTCGATAATGGGAAAATGTCTAGGCAACCATTGGTTCATCGTTAAAAGAGTCGAGCTCAAGAAAGTTTCTGAGCAAATCCATGCCGGCTTTTGTGAGAATTGATTCGGGATGAAACTGAACCCCTTCGGCGCCTGTGGGTAAATGGCGGAGTCCCATAATCTCTCCTTCATCCGTCAGGGCGGATATTTCAAAATCACCGGGCAAGGTCTCCCGGTTAACGATCAGCGAATGATAGCGGGTTGCTTCAAAGGGGTTTGGCAGGTCATCAAAGATGGTTTGCCCATCGTGATTGATCATGGAAGTCTTGCCGTGCATTAAACGGTCGGCTCGAATAATTTCTCCACCAAAGGCATAGGCCAAGGATTGGTGGCCCAGGCACACGCCGAGCAGGGGAAGCTTGCCTGCAAAATGCCGAATGACTTTAACCGACACTCCGGCCTCCTTTGGTGTGCAGGGGCCTGGGGAAATGACAATGCGTGTGGGATTCAGACGCTCAATATCGTCAATTAAAATTTTATCGTTTCGATATACATGAATATCCGCTCCCAACTCCCCAAAGTATTGCACCAGGTTGTAGGTGAACGAATCGTAATTGTCGATCATGAGTAACATAAGAATTGCCGTTATGCGTGATGCGTAATGCGTGATCCGTGAAGGAGAGGGAATTGTTTTTTTAATATTTTACTCATAACGCTTCACGCTTTACGAAGATTACTCCAACCCCCGTTCAGCCATTTCAATTCCACGCATCATCGCGCGAGCTTTACTGCACGTTTCTTCATATTCCATGGTCGGGTCTGAGTCGGCAACGATGCCAGCCCCGGCCTGAACGAATGCCTGTTTGCCTTTGATCACCACCGTGCGAATATTGATGCAGGTATCCATGTTGCCTGAGAAACTGAAATATCCGACAGCTCCGGCGTAAGGACCGCGTTGGGTTGGCTCCAATTCTTCAATGATTTGCATGGCTCGAATTTTTGGCGCGCCGGAGACCGTCCCAGCAGGGAAGCATGCCTTCATGACATCATAGGCGTTATGATCTGACAATAGAGTACCGGTCACTTGCGAGACAATGTGCATGACATGCGAATACCGTTCAACGGTCATAAACGAATCAAGCGTCACGGTTTGGAATTGAGCCACGCGTCCCACATCGTTGCGTCCAAGATCGACCAGCATGACATGCTCCGCCCGCTCTTTTTCATCCGCGAGGAGTTCTTCGGCCAGGGCTTGGTCTTGGGCAGCCGTCGCACCGCGCTTTCGGGTGCCGGCAATCGGTCGTACCACAATTTGGTCATCCTCGCACCGCACTAAAATTTCTGGTGACGATCCGACTAATTCCACTCCTGCAATACGAAGGTAGAACATGTAGGGGGACGGATTGATCACACGAAGGGCACGATAGATTTCCAACGGTGTCGTCCGAATTTTTGTCTGCCACCGCTGCGATACTACAGCCTGGACAATATCTCCGGCTTGGATATATTCTTTCGTGCGCGTCACCATCTTTTCAAAATCCGGTTGAGTCATGTTGGACGTGAAGCGAATCGGTTGCGAACGCTGGCTGGTTGAACGGCGTGGAAGGGGTTTTTTGAGCTTGGCTATAATTTGTTCAATGCGGGTTGTCGCATCGGTGTAGGTTTTCTTTAATGCTGATTTGGTATGTGAGGTGATCAGCGCATTCGCCACGACTTTAATGGTATGGGCGACGTTATCAAAAATCAGCAACGTGTCGGTGAGAAGAAAAGCCATCAAGGGTAGATTTTCGGAATCCTTGGAGTGGTGGGGAATGGGCTCAAAATGTCGAACCACGTCATATCCAAGATAACCTACCGCACCCCCCACAAACCTGGGCAAACCCGGTACGTGAACAGGCTGAAATGGGGCCAACATGTCCTGAATGTGGGTCAAGGGATTGCCATCCAAAAGAATGCTTGTTGTCTTACGGCCATTTTTGATCATCAGCTTGCCGCGCTCTTCCCAGATAATCTGAGTGGCACTGCTACCCAAAAAGGAATATCGCGCCCAGTTTTCGCCGCCCTCGATGCTTTCGAATAAGAAGGCGGTATCCCCGGTGTTGATTTTTGAAAAGGCGCTGACTGGGGTTTCCAGATCCGCCAAAATTTCCCGATATACCGGAACCAGATTTCCCTGGTCCGCGAGTTGGCAGAAATCGTCAAAACCCACTGAATAACAAGGTTTTTTCATGCTTGGCACGGTATCATGGGGGGTCAAAACAAGTCAATGAAACCCACCAAAATGACAGAACCGTGGAAAGAAAAAGAATAAAAAGTGGTGGGTAAACGGTATAAGGTTACTGGGAAGGATATTAGGGAGTTTCAGTCGTGTGTGTTGCCGGGATATTATTGAGGTATGGCCATCATTTATTCCAACGGCTGTTTGCCAATAGCTCGGGCCCAAAGGGTTGTATCACTATTTCTTTTTGAAAATCAAAATGCTTTCGGGTTTAAAGGTAAAAAGATGCTCTATCGGGGCTTCAAAACCCACGGGGAGATGATACAGTAGAGGGGCGAGGGCTAATGAATAGGAGAGAACAGACCATGCCGTTATTGGAAATTGCCCGCCTTGGCCACCCGAAAATTCGGAGTGGGGCCGAGCGTGTTTCCGTCGAACAGTTACAGTCGTCGGCTGGTCAGCAATTCATTGATGATATGGTCGAGACCATGCGTAATGCCAACGGGGTTGGCATTGCTGCCCCGCAAGTGCAGGTATCCCAGCAAATCATTGCGATCGAAGTTTTGGAGGACAACCCCCGATATCCCAACCAATCTGCTGTTCCTCTCACCGTGTTGATTAATCCCAAGATCATTCAGCATGTCGAGGAAACAGAAAACGGATGGGAGGGTTGTCTCAGTGTGCCCGATCTACGTGGGTTGGTGCCACGATGGACTCATGTGACAGTGCAAGGTTTGGATCGGCATGGAAAGGAAGTGCTGTTTGAGGCTAAGGGTTTTCATGCCCGCGTGCTCCAACATGAGCTCGATCATTTGAACGGGCTAGTGTTTTTAGATCGATTGGCAGATCTACAAACTCTCATGCACCTTCGAGAGTATGAACAATTTTGGAAATATCATGACGTGTAATTCTTTAAAGAGTTGTGAATGAAAATTATTCGGTTTCGAGATAACGCAGGTGATGTTCGTTATGGCGAATGGGTTGCCGAGGATTCTGCTCGACTTATCGAAGGGAATCTCCTTGACACGTATGAGGTGACCGAGCAGGTGGTGCCAGTTGGAAAATTGTTGGCACCCGTAGTGCCGAAGACCATTTTGTGCATTGGGCTTAATTATCGACAGCATG
>CAYMQW010000180.1:4132-5394 GCA_964392595.1 uncultured Nitrospiraceae bacterium | reverse complement strand
GGTGATGGTGGATGGACGGAAGATGCCTGGTGCAGGGGATCGAGCGGTCATCAAACAAGTGTTTTCCTCACCTGATCGGTCCGATAATCTTCCCGTATTTTTGCTGGTCAATAAAATCGATCTCATTCGTAAGCCGAAGGTGCTACCGGTGCTCGAAGCCTACCAGTCCCTGGGTGAGTGGTCGGAAGTCATCCCATTGTCCGCGATGACGGGGTTAAATGTTGATCGATTACGGGATCTGGTTTTTGCCAGATTCCCGGAGCAAGAGGGTGCCTACGATGATGATTTTGTGACGGATCAGTCCATGCGGCAAATAGCTGCAGAACTTGTTCGCGAAAAAGTTCTTGAACAAACGAGGGCGGAATTGCCCTATGCCGTGGCAGTTTATATTGATGAATTTCTGGAACAGGGCCGGCTGTGTTCAATTGCAGCCTCAATTATGGTAGAAAAACAAGGGCAAAAGGCCATTGTCATTGGAAAGGGCGGGGCGAGACTGAAAGAAATTGGGACGGCGGCACGTCTTGATCTTGAACGTGAACTGGGTGTGAAGGTATTTCTCGATCTGCATGTGAAGGTCAAAGACGCCTGGCGAGATAACGAGCGCTTGCTCGTCGAGTTGGGATATTAATGGGCCCGCTTCAAAAAGATCGCCAGCTGCGTTCTCAACCTTCGGGCTCACAGCCTTGACGCTCCTCGCGCCGTTCGCTGCTTGGAGGGTTCAAGTACCGCTTATACGCCTCGCCCTCCTCGCTGCTGGCGTCCTTGCTGGACGGCCTTTTTGATGCGTCCCTTGCCCCCCTGTCTAGGTTAGGTCTGTGATGGGTTTTTTATGCTTTGAGATGTTTTAATTCATTCAACAGATTTGAAGAAAAACATGATCGATCCAGTCAACATCACCGAACCTACAGTTGGGGATGAAACCCCACCGGAAGCTTCGCCCATAGTGAACGGTCATCAAAGCAAATTTGATGTGGTGTTGCTCTCCGTGCGTCGGCTGCTCAAACGAGGTGCGATTGCGAATCTTACCAATTTGATTAACCGGTTACATCCAGCTGACATCGCACGGGTCATCATGCATCTTGAGACACCGCAGGAGCGCCAAACCATTTTTGAGTTGGTGAAGGGCATTCCTGAACAAGGGCAAGTCGTCAGTGAGTTGAGTAAGGAAATGATTCCGCAGGTCTTAGAAGATCGCAATGCAGCCGAAATTACCTGGATGCTTCGTTCCGTGCCAGCGGATGACGTTGCGTATATCTTAGGCG
>CAYMQW010000180.1:0-4122 GCA_964392595.1 uncultured Nitrospiraceae bacterium | reverse complement strand
TGCTGCCGGATGAACGCGCACAAGAAATTTTGCCGTTAATGAAGGCAGAAGAATCTCAAGAAGTCGTGAACTTGATGGCCTATCCCAAAGGCACGGCCGGGAGCATCATGACGACGGAGTTTCTGGCTCTTCCCGAAGGCACGACTGCGCAGGAATCCATTCAACGTCTGCAACATGCAACAAAAGCCGAAACCGTATTTTATATCTATGTCACCAACTCAAATGAAAAGTTAACGGGTGTGGTGTCCTTACGAGAACTTCTCGTGGTTTCACCCACGACGCCGTTGAAAAGCATGCTCACGCAAGAAGTGATCAGCGTGACTGTTGATACCGATCAGGAAGAAGTCGCTCGGCAAGTGGCTACCTATAATCTCTTGGCCATTCCTGTGGTAGGGGATGCAGGACGTCTGATTGGCATTATCACCGTAGATGATGTGGTGGACGTCATTCGAGAAGAAGACACGAAAGATATGCTCAAGATGGCGGGTGCTGCTGAGGAGGATGCGGAGATGCACACGTCCAGCCTTCAAGCGGTTGGGCTTCGACTACCATGGCTGTTTACGAATTTGGTCGGGAGCCTTGTGTCAGGGTTCATCTTGTGGCGGTTTCGGTTTACGATTCAGGAAGTCGTCGTTATCGTGACGTTTATTCCCGTCATCGCCGCCATGAGTGGAAACCTTGGCCTGCAATCATCCACGCTCATCATTCGCGGGTTGGCCACCGGGCGGGTGGATTTGAGTGATATTTGGAAAGTCGTGTCTCGCGAATTGCGTATTGGATTGGCGCTGGGGGTCATCTGTGGAACGCTGTTGTTGATGGTAGGATGGGCCTGGCAAGGCAGTGGAGTTTTTGGAGCCGTCGTAGGTGGGGCGCTGCTCATGACATTTCTCATTTCCTCGAGTTTGGCGACGGTGACACCGCTCATGTTAAAAAGGTTTAAGATTGATCCGGCAGTGGCCGCGGGTCCGTTTATAACCACGGCAATGGATATCACCGGCGTAACGATTTATCTTGGGCTCGCGACGATGATGCTGGAACATTTCCGATAGCACAGGATGTTGGAAACGCCTGCCAGCGGCGTTCTCGGCACTTTGTCATGCTCACGTACTCTCGTACGCTCCGCGTGCCAAAGTGCCTGCGGCCTTGCTGGACAGACGTTTTCAACATCCTGCTAGAAATTTTATGGCCCTCATTACAACAGAAGCGATAGCACTCAAAAGTATGCGATGGGGGGAAGCCGATCGTATCGTCACGTTCTTTTCCTATAAACTCGGAAAAGTGCGAGGGATTGCACGCGGGGCCCGGCGAATAAAAAGTCGTTTTGGCGGAGCACTCGAACCTTTTACCTGTGTGAACCTCACGCTGTTCGATAAGCGCAATGATAGCTTAGCCTCGATCAGTCATGTTGATATTCTGGAACACTTCGCATCCTTGCGTGAAGATTTGGAGCGAATGTCTGCAGCAGCCAGAATGGTGTCTCTGGTAGAAGGGATTACCGCCGAACGAGACCCGAGCCACGAAATGTTTCATTTGCTTCTAGCCGGCTTGCATGCATTGCTTGAATCCGAGGATCATGTTCTCACCACGCTTATTTTTCAGATCCATGTGTTAACCCATGCGGGGTTTCGTCCGCAGATTGATCACTGTGCCTCATGTGGGCGTGATTTTGATGTGCAGAAACCAAGGTTTTCGCCATCGGCAGGTGGTCTCCTGTGTCAGGCTTGTGAACAAGCGAGTTGGGATAATTGTTTGCCGATGTCTCCGGGAAGTATCGCGTTTGTGCAACAAGCGCGACGCATGCATTTTGGTTTAGCCACGCGCCTCAAAGCTGAAGGCCAAGTGCGGTGCGAATTGGAAGAAATTATTGACACCTACGCGAGGGCCGTCGTAGACAAGCCTTTGCCAGCCATAGATTTCTTGGTAGCCGAACCCTCACCCGTGTATGGCATGCTAAAGGAACCTACCGTTGCGGAGAAAACGTAAACGATGTGTTCGGTTTATACCGTATTTCGCTCGCCCTGGTGGGGGAGAGGGTAGGGTGCGGGGTTTTATTTTCCGTATTAGATTCAAAGAAAGCAACGGTATCGTAAGAAATGAGTACTAAGCCTATTCAACCCACAGATATGAACTGGATCGAAAAGGGTATTTTTGGCATCGAGTGGAGCGATGGCCACAAAGGCGTCTATCCCGTTCGGTATCTACGACTCCATTGTCCGTGTGCCGCCTGCACAGATGAATGGACGGGAGCGCTCAAACTCAAAGACGAAGACGTGCCCCTGCTCATGATGCTCAAAGACATCGAACAGGTCGGTAACTATGCCCTGCGGTTTATCTGGAGCGATGGACACGATACGGGGTTGTACACTTTTGGAAACCTCCGAAAAATGTGCCAATGCGACATCTGTGAGCCTCATAAAGAGCCAGAGGCTAAAAAGAAACTTTCCTCTAGGCGTTTAATGTAGACCGTTTCCACCTCTCCTTCCAAATTCAATTTTCATTCGAACATGTCTCACGATCATGCCTCTGTTTAAGAGGTGGTCCTAGGCACCTTTTCCCATCTGAGGTCACCTAATCGCAATACACTGGATTGGAATTAATATGGGCAAACTTACCAGACTGAAAATCCATAACATGTAAATTATGCTATAGGGCAAACCATGCATCCATTCCCACTTCAAACAATGGGTAAATAGGATACAATAGATTGGGATGCACATGGCTAAAGAGATCCAACCTCATTCTCCCCCTTCATCATTGTAAATAAAATTTTCCACGAACCTTTTAATTGTTTTTTCTCCTTGTCTTGCCTTGTCTCGCAACTTGGCAAAAAAACCTCAATTCCATTTGGAACACAATTTGGCTAATTTCCATGGTTAGTTAGAATCGTTAATTATCGTCGATAGCGTGGTCCGGTGGTTTGGTCTTCGTAGTGGGTGAAGAGGCGTTTGGTTTCGGGGTGGATGGTGAATCCTTTGCCGTGGGTGATGTCTCGGGTGCGAAAGAGTGGGGAGAGTTTGCCAGATGGATCGAGGTAGGCTGCGCGAAGAGGGACGGATCGATTGCGGTGGTGGATGATCTGGCAGGGTGTCGATCGTATTGAACTGATCCATGTGGCGATCTCATCGGGGTTGCCGATGGAGGCGGAGAGTAAGAGCAGCCGTGATTGCGAAGGACAAAAGATGATCGTTTCTTCCCAAACCACGCCGCGTTCGGGATCAGCGATAAACTGCGATTCGTCCAAGATGACCAAGCCTAACGTATCCAGCCGAAGGTCGATCTCACCGCTTGCTGCGTCGTATAGCAAATTTCGAAGAATTTCCGTCGTCATGATCAGGATTGGGGCGTGCGGGTTGTAACGACGATCGCCAGTAAGAATGCCGACTTGATCAGAACCAAAAATCTGTGAAAATTCTGTGAGCTTGGTGTTGGATAACGCTTTGAGCGGTGAGGTATAAATGATGGTTCGATCAGCTTCCATGGCTTGGCGCATGGCTTCGATGGCCACATAGGTTTTTCCGCTGCCGGTTGGTACACTGACTATAACATCGCAGAGGGCTAAATGGTCAATGGCCTCTTTTTGCCATTGATCAGGCGTAAATGTTTGGGATGTCGGGACGCCAATACCTTCGAGAAAGGTGCTGATGGTCATTGCCGGTTCTGGTGGATGTTGGGACGAATGATGTGTCGAGGTCGCAGGCAGTTTCGGTTGTGTGGGAGACTTGTGCGGTTTGGATTGAGCTGGTCGTTTTCCAATCGGTTTTGTGTTGGCGGCTTCGTGGATTAACCCTTCCAGGTCGACAACAAGTTGGGCTCGTCGGTCCGGGGTGAGTTCGAGCAATGTTTGAATGAGGCGGTGTTTGCCCATTCGAAAATAGCGAGGCACACGTCCTTTTGCTAATCGATGGAGAAGCCTCACTGGTTGATCGTAGAGATGTGTCGAGAGTTCGTCGTTAGTCATGAGATATCTTTAGTTGTTTGGAGTTTTTTTCCCCTCCTTTGTAAGGAGGGGATAGGGGAGGTAGAGGGCCTGGTTGAGGTTTGGCCTCCGACGGTATGACTACCTTTCACCCTTCAGCGCTTCTACCCCACCTAACCTCCCCTTACAAAGGGGAGGAATTTATA
>CAYMQW010000179.1:0-5400 GCA_964392595.1 uncultured Nitrospiraceae bacterium | reverse complement strand
ATTCAGTTCATACACCAAAGTTTGGCCATCTTTGGAAACTTGAAAATATGCCGGAAACGATTCAGACAGGAGAGTTGCGGCTCCATCAAGTTCATCTGACTTGGACAGCTCAATCGTGATCTGCACGCCTTCTTCTCGTGAAGCCTTGTTAAATTCAATGCCTTGATCAGTCAACAGATCCTGCATGGCTCTGGCCGAGCGGTCTACCGCAATTTCCACCGCACGATCTTCTTCCACTTCCAAGACCATATGAATCCCGCCTTGCAGATCAAGGCCAAGAGAGATGCCACGAGCAGGAATCATCCACTTCAGACCGTCAGGCAAAGAATCGTAAAGCCCGGGCCAGGAGGGAATAGACAAATAGACAGAGAGGATCGTGAGCCCCAAGACCAGCAATAAACGCGTACGAACTTTTTTCACCTAGCAACTCTCCGAAATTTAGCCTTCATCGGTGGCCCTCTTGCGAGTAATATTGTCGCGTTGGATTTTCACTTTCGTGTTATCGTCGATTTGAATGGTAGCCGTCTCTTTTTCCAATCGGTTGATGGTCCCCCAGATGCCAGAGGACGTAATGATTTTGTCCCCCTTCTTGAGCGCTTCGAGCATTTTTTTTTGCTCTTTCGACTTCCGCTGTTGAGGGAGAATCAACAAGAAATAAAAAATTACGAAGATCAAAAGAAAAGGGACTAAGGAAAGGAGACCTGCCGGCCCCTCGTCCGCCGCGCCATTACCTTGTGCCCATGCCACTGAGGCCATCGCCATGGAGGTCATCGATTGTATTGTCACTACACTTGCTCCTTCCGGGAATTCCCATTTTGACCTGTCAGCTCCACTCCCACGTCCTCAACATACGCGGCACTGCGTGGTGAGATTTCGCGCGTGGCATAAAACTGTTCGCGATATGCCAGTAAGCGATCTTCTTGAATGGCCTTATGTAATTGTTTCATAAGCTGGTGATAATACCACAAGTTATGGATGGTGTTGAGCCGAACTCCCAACATTTCATTCGACACAAAAAGATGCCGGAGATATGCCCGGGAATACTGCTCGCAGACCGGACAGGCACATTGATCGTCAATCGGGAATTCATCACGAGCATATTGTGCATTTTTTATCATGACGCGTCCGGTTGAGGTAAACAGCCATCCGGTTCGACCATGACGTGAGGGAATCACGCAGTCGAACATATCAATCCCTCGCACAACGCCTTCTACCAAATCTTCTGGCAAACCTACTCCCATGAGATAGCGTGGATGATTTTCGGGAAGCTCAGGAATGGTGGCTTCGATCATGGCCATCATGGCCAGCTTATCTTCTCCTAAACTTAGACCACCGAGGGCATATCCATCAAATCCTATCTCAACGAGATCATGAGCCGCCATTCGACGAATGTCCGCATCCAGCCCTCCCTGGACAATACCAAACAAGGCTTGGCCACTACCCTGGGCAGCCTGTTTGCACTGCCGCGCCCATAGCGTGGACCGACGGACAGCATCACGAGCTTGTTCGGTGGTGCAGGGATGGGTTGGGCATTCATCAAGCACCATCATGATATCCGAGCCCAACGCCATTTGAATTTCCATGCACCGTTGAGGGGTCAATTCATGCATGGAACCATCCAGATGCGATTTAAAGGTGACACCCTCATCCGTGATGTGACGCAGATCCGAAAGACTCACCATTTGAAAGCCACCGCTATCCGTCAAGATGGCTCCGGACCACCCGGTAAAGCGATGCAACCCGCCCAATTCAGCAATCAGTTGATGGCCGGGGCGAAGATACAGATGGTACGAATTGCTCAGCATCAATCCAAACCCGCATAAGTGCAACTCATCGGGGGTAATCCCCTTCACCGGACCCAATGTCCCGACGGGCATAAAGACCGGCGTGTCGACTGTCCCATGCAACGTGGCCAGGCGTCCGGTTCTGGCCTGACAGGTAGCGTCTTGATGTGAGACCGAAAATTGAATCATGGGATTGTCAGAAGAATGGGATCGAACTTTTCTTTGTTTATCGTTATTTCAACTAACTTTCGTACGCTCTGCTTATGGCAGAAGAACAATAGAGTAAATTCCAGGCTCGAATATCGATATCCGCAACAAATCAGAATGACCAAATTGAAAAATTCGAATTTAGGATTTCGGATTTGTTTCGAAATTCGATATTTGTATTTCGAGTTTTTATGGAACTGATTTGGAATGACTATAACATTACATTTTCTCCGGTGCACTCACGCCCAAAAGCGTGAGACCATTGTTGAGTACCGTTTTGACCTGCTGCAATAAAGCCAGCCTGGCCATGGTGAGCGCGGGAGAAACGGTTTCTCTCATGGCTTTGACTTCTTCCCCATCCGGCACCTGATCGATGAGTTCCTCTCGCCCATCGCCTTCCTTGGGCGGCAAGACTCGGTACTTGTAATAAAACACATGGAGAAGACCCGCTAACTCTTGCAGGTAAAACGATATCCGATGCGGTTCCAAAGCCTGCGCACAGCTTTC
This sequence comes from uncultured Nitrospiraceae bacterium, assembly GCA_964392595.1. Taxonomy (GTDB): domain Bacteria; phylum Nitrospirota; class Nitrospiria; order Nitrospirales; family UBA8639; genus Nitronereus. The sequence goes on along the minus strand of CAYMQW010000179.1, from coordinate 2,902 downwards.
GATCAAGCCCGGAAAACTCGAAAGATGTTTGATGAGCCGAAACTCTTCCGGTGCCACGAGTAAAGACAAATCGGCATCGTGCATGGAGGGAACCGTCAGGCCACGTTCCTGAGCAATGCGAAATAGGCTGGCCAGCCGTGCATGCGCATACTGCACATAATACACGGGATTGTCTGACGATTGTTTTTTGGCCAACTCCAAATCGAACTCCAAATGGGTATCCGCACGCCGCATCAGAAAAAAAAACTTGGCGGCATCGGCACCCACTTCATTCGCAACCTCTTCAAGTGTCACAAACTCACCGGACCGTTTAGACATTTCGACTTTCTTCCCACCGCGCAACAAACTCACCATCTGCACCAAAACCACCTGGAGCCGATCCTTGGGATACCCAAAGGCTTCCACCACTCCCTGCATCCGAGGCACATAACCATGATGATCCGCGCCCCAAATATTGATGAGCCAATCAAACCCCCTTGTGAGTTTGTCAAAATGGTAGGCAATATCAGATGCCAAGTACGTATAATCACCGTCTTGCTTACAGACAACCCGATCTTTCTCATCTTTGAACTTGGAAGATCGAAACCACAGGGCCCCATCTTCCTTGAAGACCAGGTCGCGTTGTTCCAGATCGTTTAGCGCATCCTGGATCTTGCCCATGGTCAACAGCGACGCCTCGCTATACCACGTCTCAAAATTGACCCCAAATTGGGCGAGGTCGTGCTTGATTGCATCAAGAAGTTTTTCATAAGCCAGTTGCCCGCAACGCGCTTGTCCCTCTTCTGGTGGCAGATTTAAAAGGGTTGATCCAACATGCTCCCGGATACCTTGAGCCAACTCTTTGATATACGTTCCATGATACCCATCCTCGGGAAAATCAACGTGTTCCCCTTCCAGTTCTCGATATCGGGCGTAGACAGAAGCAGAAAGAAGCTTCATCTGTCGCCCGGCATCATTAATGTAGTATTCCCGCTCTACGGTATACCCAGCGGCGCGCAGCAATCTGGCAAGCGCTTCACCAAGCGCGGCCCCACGTCCATGCCCCATGTGCAACGGCCCGGTTGGGTTGGCACTCACAAACTCAAGTAACACGCGTCGGCCTTGGCCAAGGGTACTGCGTCCATAGCCCTCGCCTTGCGTTTCAATCTCGGTGAGGACTGAATCCCAGCAATCCCGACGGAGAGTAAAATTGAGAAACCCAGGCGGAGCGATATCGATCTGTTCGAAAAACTGGCAAGAGGCTTTCATGTGCGTCGCGATAATATCGGCCACATCCCTAGGCGTTTTTCCTTCTTTTTTAGCGATTGACATCGCGACGTTTGAGGATAAATCTCCCCATTCTTCCCGCTTGGGAAATTCCACCGAGGGAACGGGAAACAAATCCGAGTTCAACAAACCCTGTTCCTTGGCGTGCAGAAGGGCTTCAGAAATAGCTGAAGAGACTCGCTCTTGAACAATACCAGCGGACACGATTAACTCACCTATCTTAGCTTAAAATAAGAAGATTTTAGACGAATGGGCACGGAATTTTTAACACAGCCTCCTGCTGCATGGCAAGCGAGAAAACACTTAAGTAATTTCCACAAAGTGGCGTTGCGGCTTTTCAATACCTGAACCAGACAAACAACGTTCAACGACCCCAACGACTTCATCAACGGAATGAGTTAAACACAATTTTTCTGAACAGTGTTGAACGGCTTGCCAATCCTGACACTGACAACTCGGCCCATGAATCACCTCGACATGAACCCCTTTGGGGCTCCAACGTTGAGGATCAGTTGGACCAAATAGCGCCACAGTCGGAACACCTAAGGCTGCGGCAAGATGGGTAATCCCCGAATCATGCCCAAGCAATACGTCCGTTTGGCGTAAGGCTCGAGCCATTTCTGATAAATCCACATCTTTGAGGATTGTGTAGCTCACCTGATCGAGATATGGCTTTAGCGCAGTTACCCTCTCTTCGTCTGCCGGTCCTTGGCAAATCAATACTGTTCGATCATTCCCGCCGGCTAAACCTTTGATGATGAGGCTCAGTCTTTCGGGAGAAAGACATTTATGCCGACTCCCACTTCCTGGATGAATCATAATCACTGGTTTGGACTGCTTTGTAAGAATGGAATGATTTGGCATTTCCAACAATGGCTCATCTGCTTTAGACCGACCAGGCGGAAGAAAGTCTGTACCAGAAGTGTCAGACATGCCTGACTCAAGGGTTTCACAAAATCGATCAGATTGGTGAAGCGCCTGTAAGGAATGGGCATGAGGAGAAACGACACATCGATGGCCTATTCCAACACGTTTTAAATTATCAGATAAACAACCGCCAGAGTCATTCACCCATGCCACGGCGTGAGTACAGTGCGAAAAGATATCTGTGCTTTCCGGTTTCCTTCGCGGAGAATCTTCAAGAAGCTCAGAGAACACAGGACCCTCTAACGCAATCACACGATCAATGACGCCATACTCCATAAGAAGCCGCCCGATCTCTCCACGAGCAAGGAGCATACATTCATGTCCAGACAACCTATCCCGGATGCTCCGGATAGCGTTAAGAGCTAATAACACATCACCCAAGGTACCAGGATGAATGATCAATACTCCATTTGGATGTATCATCTTCATAGCACTATTGAGAGCCACCAATTTTTCTTGCCAATTCCAAATCAGCGGGGGAATTGACATTCATGAATGAAAGCAAATGGTTATCGTAGGGAAGAATCTCCGATTCCAACACTTTTCGTATTTCAAGAAAAAGTTCATCAAGCAGATTGTGCACACGAAGATTTTCGCTTTTCACCATCTTCTCTAAGTGAGAGAAGCAGCGCGTAGAATATAGGCTCTTCTCCAAAACGAGTGGGTAATTTCTAGCATTTTTCACTCCCCTCCTTTGTAAGGAGGGGTA
>CAYMQW010000178.1:0-5406 GCA_964392595.1 uncultured Nitrospiraceae bacterium | reverse complement strand
GTTTTTAGAGGCCATTCGGCAAATGCCCTTTGATGTGGGTCGGGAAAACGTCTTGTATATCCACGTCACGTTGGTGCCGTACATCGAAACCGCAGGGGAACTCAAGACCAAGCCCACGCAACATTCCGTCAATAAGTTACGAGAGATTGGAATTCAGCCCCACATTCTCCTCTGCCGAACGGATCGATTTTTATCCCAATCAATGAAAGACAAAATTTCGTTGTTTTGTAACGTGGAAAAAGACGCGGTTATTACCGCAAAGGACGTGGATACAATCTATGAGGTGCCGATCGTCTTTCGGAAAGAAGGTTTGGATGATCTCATCGTGCGGATCTTGCGTCTGGAAGCCGGACCTCCGAACCTACGGGATTGGGATGCGATGGTTCAACGACTAAAACGCCCCACGCATGAAGTCACCATCAGCATGGTTGGCAAATACATGGGCTCGAAGGAGTCTTATAAAAGTCTGTCTGAAGCCCTTGTCCACGGGGGGTTAGCCAATGATGCTGGGGTCAAGATCCAATGGATTGAATCCGAGGATGTGGAACGACTCGGGCCGGACCAATTCTTGAGTGACTCCGATGGCATTTTAATTCCTGGTGGCTTTGGCCTACGGGGGATCGAAGGCAAGGTTGATACTATTCGCTACACTCGAGAAAAGGGCATCCCATTTCTTGGTCTATGCTTGGGCATGCAATGCGCGGTTATTGAGTATGCCCGTTCCATTCTTGGCCTTGAGATGGCCAACAGTTCCGAGTTTGACCAAAACAATCCCTATCCGGTTATTGATCTCCTTCCCGAACAACGCGATGTAAAAGACAAGGGCGGGTCGATGCGCTTGGGGGCCTATCCCTGTTCGATCGTGGAAGGCACGTTAGCTCATCGTATTTATGGTTCAACGGAGATCAGCGAACGGCATCGCCATCGTTTTGAGTTTAATAACGATTTTCGCGATAAATTGATTTCCAAGGGCCTTGTGGTGAGTGGCACCTCTCCAGATGGAAAGCTTGTTGAGATTATTGAGCTCAAGCATCACCCCTGGTTTTTTGGCACACAATTTCATCCAGAATATCATTCCCGTCCTCATAAACCACATTCAGTGTTTACCTCCTTTATTGGAGCAGCGCTCAAACGGAAGTTTGGGCGTTAGCTTCCAGATCCTTTCAGACAAGAGATACAGTATGGTTCAAGAAATTGACCTCGGTGGTTTTCATGGTGGAGGGGCCCATCCCCATTTTCTTATTGCTGGTCCGTGCGTCATCGAAAGTGAGCAGATCGTTCTCGATACGGCTTTTCAGATTGCCGATATTGCCAAGCAAGTTGGCTTTCCGTTCATTTTTAAAAGCTCGTATGACAAGGCCAATCGAAGTTCAATCCAATCATTTCGTGGATTAGGTATGGACAAAGGTTTGGCCATCCTTCAAAAAGTTAAAGAGAAGGTTCAAGTACCCATTCTGACCGATGTGCATAGCGTGGAAGAAGCAACACGAGCGGGACAGGTCGTGGATGTTCTTCAAATTCCAGCATTTTTATGCCGTCAGACCGATTTACTTATTGCCGCTGCTAAAACCGGACGGGTAGTCAACGTGAAGAAAGGCCAATTTTTATCGCCTTGGGACATGAAGAATGTGGTTCATAAGCTAGTGGAAAGCGGCACGAAAAAAATTGTGTTGACGGAACGGGGAGCCTCATTTGGCTATAACAATCTTGTCGTGGATATGCGTTCGCTCCCAGTCATGAGAGGACTTGGGTACCCCGTGGTATTTGATGCGACTCATAGTGTGCAATTGCCAGGAGGGGGAGGAACCAAGTCCTCTGGTCAACGTGAATTTATTGCGCCCCTAGTACGAGCAGCGGCCGCCGCCGGATGTGATGGATTTTTCATGGAAGTTCATCCAGACCCTGAATCAGCATTATCCGATGGACCCAATATGGTGCCTCTCGACAAACTTAAAGAGCTACTTCAACAACTACTTCACATTTGCCAAGCATCCGGAAAAGGTGAAATCAATTTTTTCTAAGAGCAAAGGCTAAAAATTGGGTATGCAACCAAGTAAAATCGTCAAACTTTCAGTGAAACCTACGCCTCCAGTAATCGAGGTAACAGTTGAGCATATCTTTAACCTACCGAATACCCTGACCATTTTACGGATATTGATGGTTCCCATTTACGTGATATTGTTTTTAGAGCCCACGGCTTCACGATCTATTGCCGCAGCTGCGGTATTTGGGTTGGCGGCATTGACTGACTTATTCGATGGGTACTTGGCGCGTCGTCGTGGCCAAGTCACTCAAGTTGGTCAGTTATTGGACCCCATTGCCGACAAATTTTTGGTCATTTCAGGATTGATTTTACTCGTCCAATTTCATCGAATTGAAGCTTGGATTGCCGTTACCTTTATTGTTCGGGACTTGGGCATTACCGGAATCCGTGCGGTAGCGGCATCAAAAGGACTCATTATCGCCGCTGGCCAATTTGGAAAATATAAAGTTGTGCTTCAAGTAATTGGAATTATTTTTTTGATACTAGAAGGTGCATTGGTGCTTCCATTTGTTGATTGCCACCTATTAGGAACAGGGCTACTGTATTTCGCGCTCATGTTCTCCATAGTTTCTGCAGGACAATATGTATGGGAATTTTGGCAAGCATTTATTAACAAATATCTTCCAGGATAACGCTCACGAACCCTGCAATGGCCTTCGACCTCAGCGGCCTTCTTTTTTTCCTTTCAGCCTATCTTCTTGGTTCCATTCCCTTTGGTCTGGTGGTTTCACGCCTATGTGGAGCTCAAGACCCGCGACAGGCTGGGAGTGGCAATATAGGGTCCACGAATGTGTTACGGCTCTCAGGAAAAAAAATTGGAATACTCACGCTTCTTGGAGATTTAGGAAAAGGTTTTGTCGTAGGTTGGGTAAGTCTCACTTTTTATTCACAAACAAGTTGGGGCCTTGTCGGTATGTTTGCAGTTGTGGTGGGACACATTTTTCCAGTGTTCCTTAAATTTCGAGGTGGAAAGGGCGTGGCGACTGGGCTTGGGGCCATACTTGGTTTTCATTTTGGAACAGGTTTGATTCTTGTCCTTATTTGGATGGGAACAGTTGGGCTGGTTAGATATTCTTCAGCAGGAGCTTTGGTGGCCTTCGGGGTATTTCCATTAATGAGCTGGCTAATGACCGAAAATGATAATTTTTTTGTTTTCGCTATTTTTTTAAGCTGCCTGATCATTCTTAAACATAAGGGTAATATTGAAAGATTGGTAAAAGGTACTGAATCCCGCATTGGATTCAATTGAAAGTAAATTTTTATTTTACATAATACCTGTTATCCGACATTGTAGATATTTCGGGAAATCCTGAATTTTCCATTTCCCCTTTTAAACTTTCTCTTTTCCATTTCCGAGTTCAATACCAATCCAAGCGTTATCAAGATTTCGGTTTAACGCACTTCGTCTCCTCACGAGACTGACAAAGTCGATATCTGGTTATTTCGGCCCAATATTTGAATGCAGCATGTACATCGCCCCAAGAATTAAAAGATTCGGCATTGAGGGCATTGCCTCCAACTCGGCGATCAACTCCTGCATACCAAAGCTCCCCACTGTGCCCATCCGAGACTTTCATCTCAATCGCCACCTCTCCCTTGAATAAGGCTTTTCCGGTTGAGAGGTTTGTCAACGCTGAAGAAAGTCCAAGGACATTGTAGGGTGCTGGCACGCTTGAAATGACGTCCAAGGTTGGATTCGACTTCTCTAGGCCAACAATGGCGATTTGAAACCGCAAGGTGTTGGGCCCTGGTTTCTTAACCATGTCATAATCTTTCGAAAGATTTTCATGGATCAGCGCATAAAACGTATCAGCCGCGAGTTGCGCTTCTTCTTGGGGAACACCTACCGTGTGAGATGATAATCCCCGATACACCAACACGGGGTCTAGCAGAATTTTCGTATAATACCCTTTAGGAACTTTATCCGCCTTTGGATTGTGGTAGACCAGCAGGGCTTCACCTTCCTTGCCTTCTTGCATTTGAGTGTAGAGTCCTCCGAGAAATCCTGAATGTTCTACGCTCCGTGCCTGCTTGCTCGCACTACACCCACTTAGCACCAGGATCGCGAGTAAAGCGAATTGCCAATTTCGATATTTCATTTTTCGGCCTCCATTTGAGAATAGGAATTATTATCGGAAAATTTTTTCACACTAATTCCACTCAATCCAAGTTGAATGGCGCTCCAGGTGGCAAGGCTTTTGTCTTCCAGCTCGTTGGGTCAGCCCCCATTCGGAGTCCTAACTCGACCAACTCACGCATGGTTTCCGCCTCAAACATTTTGTCAGAATCCGCAATCGGGAAATCTTGTGGAATGGCCACGTACTTCATCTTCGCATCAAACTCAGGATAGCGATTGATAAGTCCAACAAAGGTCTCCATGTCCTGAATGCTCTGAAGTGTCGAAGTCCTCAGGAGTGTATTGACACTACGTGCCGCAATAGATGTCCATCGTGAACGGACGACTTTAGGGTCTGTCAATAATTTTTGATTGATGATGATCCATACTCGAATCTTTATGGGTACCGTTGAATCCTGAAAGTCCATCGGCTGGGTATCAGCTTGGTACGCCCAACTCCGTTCATCCATTCCACCGACAACTTGCATCGTGGCGCCACCATCCACGTACAGAAGATCCTCGATGATGACCGGAGGAAAGAGCCCAGGTATGGCCGTGGACGCAAATAATATCGCAACCGTTTGCTCAATAGCTTTCGCTGAAGATGTTTCAGATGCCAATTGCGCCAAATCCCAAACACGAAGTAGCCCATAATCCATATTGGTTGCACCGATCAGTAATTGTCGTCCTTCATCGGCGCCTGTGCTGAATTGTTCAATCATTTTGGGCGTAATGACCGAATGTATTTTTTCCCGCAATTTTGAGACATCAAACAATGAGACGTTTCCTGGAAGAAAAGGGATAATCCCCCGTTCTCGCACCCAATCCGATCCAGGGTTTTGGTAGAGGTTGATGATTTCGTCGTAGGCATCTTGTGTGCCGACAAAAGCAAAAGGCGCAATTAAGGAACCCGTACTAATTCCACTGATAGAATCAAATTGTGGTCGTGTATAGTTAGCTTTGGTCACATGCCCCCAGCCTTGAAGAAATCCCGCGCCAAATGCCCCGAAGGCCCCACCTCCCGAAAGAACGAGCACGTCAAAACTTTGTGGTTCTTTGTCGCTTGATACCCGAGCGCGTCGATATTCACGTTCTATGCGTTGAGAGTTTTTTGCCTGAATTGCCTCGATGTCAGATTGATAGGAGCGCAAGAAACTCTGATGTCTATTGATAAGCTCGACCTCAGTGATGGGGCATTGTTAATTTATTAGACATTCCAGCTCTCCGTTCCATTTCGCCATTAGGA
>CAYMQW010000177.1:0-5431 GCA_964392595.1 uncultured Nitrospiraceae bacterium | reverse complement strand
GAGGGGCTGCGCACAGGCAAATATGGTTTTGGACACTTTTGCCGAAACAAAAGTGACTCGTCTGCAGGGGCGAAGCCCTGCATCATAAAATCTAGAAGGAAAGTTCAGATTGGAAATTGGCGAAGAAAGGTTGGGATGAGAAAAGAACAATGAGTTAGGCTAGCTCTTTTCTCCTTACACAATTTTTAATTTTGGAGTGGGCGTCGGGCGCTCAGATTCTGGGCACTGAATCTGACTGTGAATCTTCCAAGCAGAACCTTCGCACCCAGGAAAATCTGATCGATAATGAGCCCCAAGACTATTTTCTCGCCACAGCGCGGCTTCGATGATACACCTCGCCACTTGCATCATATTTTTCACCTCTAAATCAGCCCGAGTCTGTAGGGAACCTAGCACTTGTGGTTCCCAAGCAGTGATTTTGGCAAGAGCCCGACCCAATGAATCGCCCGTTCGGACAAGTCCAACGCGATCCCACATCAACCGTCGCAAGGAATTCCGAAGTTTTTCCGCATCTTCAAGTATTCGCTTCGGCTCGACGGCTAGACTCGAGAGAACACTCTGCCTGTCTTTGACACTAATAATCCGAGAACACGTAATCGCCGAATGCGCAGCTCGGACGCCAAATACCAATCCCTCAAGCAACGAATTGCTGGCCAACCGGTTGGCCCCATGCACTCCATTGCATGCCGCCTCCCCAGCAGCTAATAAGCCGGGGATGATCGTCTCCCCATCGATTCCAGCTTTGATCCCACCCATAAAATAATGGGCACTCGGGGACACGGGAATCCATTCCTCCGTGATATCAATGTCAAAACGCAAACAGGTCTGATAAATCGTGGGAAAGCGTTTCTTGATAAATGAATGTCCTAAGTGCGTGACATCCAAATAGACATGCCGAGCGCGCGACGCAGCCATTTCTGACCAAATGGCTCGGGCCACAATATCCCTAGGCGCAAGCTCTGCTGCCGGGTGATATTCGGCCATGAATGTCTCGCCTTTTCGATTTCTGAGCAACCCGCCTTCTCCTCGCATGGTTTCCGAAAGGAGAAACGGTGGACTGGATTGAAGAAATAACGAGGTGGGATGAAATTGGACAAACTCCATATCCTCCAGAATGGCTCCCGCTCGGTACGCCATGGCAAAACCATCTCCCGTTGCATTCGGCGAATTCGTCGTTCTGGCGAATGCCTGCCCCGCCCCACCGGTTGTCAGGATCACCGCCCTCGCAGGCAAAACCTGTAGATTCCCTGTGGTTTCATTGACCGCAATCGCTCCGCAGCAGTGGCCATCAACCATCAGCAGGTCCATGGTAAAATGATGATCGAACCATTGTATGGAGTCCTGCTTCTTCGCGCGTTCCAGCAACACACGAATCATCTCATGTCCCGTGGCGTCACCCTGGGCTCGTAAGACTCGATTGCGGCTATGAGCACCTTCTTTGGCAAATGCAAACTTGCCATCGACCTTATCGAATTGAGTGCCCCAGGCGATGAGTTCTTGAATCCGGGAAGGGCCTTCTTCCACGAGCGCGCGAGCCGCGTCCTCGCGGCCGAGTTGATGGCCGGCTTTGATCGTGTCGGTAAAATGCAGATTCACATCATCTTCACCACCCAGCGCCACCGCAACACCACCCTGCGCATACGCGGAATTACTTTGTCGCCGGCTCCCTTTCGTGATGATCAACACCCGACCGTGCTGACTGAGTTCGATCGCCGCTCGCAGCCCTGCGACGCCGCTTCCAATCACGAGAAAATCCGCTTCCGCTCCCCAATGATATGTCGTTGTGGTCTTTTTCATATGGTAGCGTTTTTTTTAAATTTTCCTAGGAGCACCAGGAAAAATAGATGTGTGATGCGGGGAGAAAAAGAAATTCACACCTCACGCTATACGAATCACGCATCACGGACTTGCTTACGATAAGGACTCGCGAGTTGCCATCCCAAACGGCAAATCCCCATCCACATCGGCCAACAAAATGACCTGTCTGCCACTCCAAATCAACACCCCATGCCCCTGTCCGGTTATCCCGGCATCTCGTGCCTGCCGCTTCCACTCACCTTCCCATCGAATGTTGACTGTGGCCCGTCCACCTTTGATCGCCATGCGCTCAATCGTAAATTCTAGGTCGATTTCGGAATAGAGGCTAAAGTCCTTTTGCATTTCTATTTGAAGACGCTCGAGTCCCTCCAAGGGCAACATCAATTCTCGTAACGCCTCAGAGTCCTTTTCTTGGTAGGCCTCACGCAACCCCTCAATCGCTTGGACAATTTTCTTGAACCGGAAATGGTCTTCAGGATATTGAGGAGTTTTGGAGCTACATCCAGGTACGAATAAAAGAAGGGAAAAGAAAACACTCCAGACCATAAATGAGGAGAATGGCACTGCAGGACGCATTTCTGCATTATCCGGGAACATCCAAGGTCGGTCAAGATTAGGAACGTGATGCGTGATGTAAAAAGAAAGATGGGTTACTGGGTACGCCCTACGAGTCACCTTTTTCGCTTCGCCCTTCCCATCTTAAAGGTGCATCTATAAAAGGACAGTTGAATAATTCAAATATTTTGTGGGTTTCCCGGAGACGGTCTAACCGCCTTAATTCTCAGAAGAACAGGGGTTGTATGCCCTCGCGGAGGCCTGACTCTTGGACACACTTAACACCGGGGGGGGTGGGACCATTGATTCGTAAAGAGTTACGAACTTTGACAATAAGACCAAGACCACAATATTAGGTGATGCTGTGAATTTCCACAGAGAAATTTTCATGTATTTACAAGTACTTATGTGCGCCCACGGTCTTACGTGTGTCCGAGTGTCAGCGCGGAGGCGGGGGCCTGTCCAGCAAGGCCGCAGGGGCTTTGGCGCGCGGAGCGTACGTGAGTACGTGAGCACGACAAAGGCCCGAGAACGCCGCTGGCGGACTTTTTCAACAAACCCTATTTTTCTTGACACAACTGAGGACCCTGTGATACCTCTCAACTCTTACCATCCGTCTTAGGGTTAGGGCATTTCGCCCTTTGTCAGAATCAACAAGTTCGCGGTTGCACATTCCTTGGAGAGGAATTATAAGGAGTACGAATGTCGAGTGTTGTAAAGAAAAGGCGCAAAAAAATGCGAAAGCATAAGCACAAGAAGCTTCGCCGACGCATGAAATTTGCCCGAAGACGGAATTAATGAATAATCTCATATCCGGGTGATGGAGGATGCAGCTGGGAAAACGAACGAAAATCCGAGTGAGGACGGCTCTCAGCACCTACACAGGGAATTTGTTTATTCCCTCGATGCGCAATCGAGTTTCCGATTTGTTCAACGATGAGGCGGTATTTTTCATCACCCTCACGGATGTGACAATCGATGGGAAAGAACAAGCCGACTTCGTCGCCCTCAATAAAAACATGATTGAGTCCGTCACGCAATTAGAATAATTTTCTTCTTTATCCGCTCCTTCATTCCCATCTGCTCCTGTTATGAAACGTGTCCTCCCAGTCCTTGTGCCTTTCTTTGGCAGGTAATTCTAAACGGCCCGTCACATTCCCATGTCAATATATTCACGATTTTTTCCTTTCATTCGCCCGTACCTTCCTCACATGGTGGCAGCCGGCCTCATGGTTATGGGAGTGGCCGCCCTCAACCTGATTCTGCTTCGTTTGGCAGGAAAGTTATGGGACATTGTCACGGTTCAACGGGATGTGGACCTCATGACGCACACCATCGTGATCTTTCTGGCCATTGCGGTTGGACAAAGTGGTCTGTCCATGGGACAAAGTTATGTCACCACACGATTATCCCAACACATCATGGCAGATTTCCGCACACACCTGTTCAACCATTTACAACAACTGTCGCTGAATTTTTTTGCCAAACGACGGACCGGAGAAATATTGTCCCGCCTCATGAATGATGTGGGCGTCATTCAAACGCTGGTAACCGAAACCCCTATTGATTCAGCCAAACATCTTGTAACATTTATTGGCGGAATCGTTTTTTTGTTGTACATGAATTGGACGTTGTGCCTGCTCATTCTTTTGCTCTTACCGGCCTTGGTGTTGGTCGCACGGCTATTTGGAAAACGCCTCAAGGCTCTCTCAACCAACATTCAAGACCAAACAGCCGCTCTGACCACGCTGATTGAAGAAGTCATTTCTGGTATTCGCGTGGTCAAGTCGTTTGTCCAAACTTCACGGGAACACAACCGATTCAAGGTAGCCTTGCAGACGTTAGTTGGGATGACACTTCGACGAGCAGCAATTCTCTCGGTGTTCATTCCGACCATCACGTTATTGACATTCATCATGGCGGGAATGGTGTTGTGGTACGGTGGCAAACAAGTCATCGACGCATCCATGACACCAGGCGACCTGTTGGCCTTCGTCCTGTTTGCTGGTATTTTAATCGGCCCGTTTGGTTCGGCCGCTCGGATGTTTTCTCAAGTCAAAGAAGCGCAAGGTGCCATGCAGCGAGTGTTCGAATTGCTGGATACGCAGCCAGAGGTGAGCGATCATCCCCAGGCCATCACGCTACCCACCATCCAAGGCCATGTGAAATTTTCTGGAGTGGGCTTTGCGTACGACCCAAGACAACCTGTACTTTCGGATTTATCTTTCGAAATACAACCAGGTGAGTTCGTCGCCTTAGTTGGCCCGACCGGTTCCGGCAAAAGCACGATTGCGAATTTGCTGCATCGATTTTACGATCCCACAGCAGGCGGCATTACCCTTGACGGACATGATTTGCGTGAGGTGACACTCGACAGCTTGTATCGCCAAGTCGCGCTTGTGCCGCAAGAGACCATTTTATTTGGCGAGACAATTTTTGAAAATATTCGATATGGACGAGAAACGGCTTCCGAGGAAAATGTCATTCAGGCCAGCAAGGCCGCGAACGCGCACGACTTCATTGCAGGATTGCCCGACGGCTATCAAACAATGGTTGGAGAGAAGGGCATTAATCTCTCGGGGGGGCAACGCCAACGCATTGCTATTGCGAGAGCCGTAATCAAAGACCCGCGGCTGCTCATTCTTGATGAAGCGACCTCGGCCCTCGATTCTGAGTCGGAATTGTTGGTTCAACAAGCCTTAAGCCGTTTATTCACCGGGCGGACAACGCTAGTGATCGCTCACCGTCTCACCACCATCCAGGAAGCAAACCGGATTTTTGTGTTGAATAAGGGAGTCATTGTAGAAGCCGGCACCCATAGGAGCTTATTGCAACAGGGGGGATTGTATCGTCACCTGTACACATTACATATGGCTGAACTTGAAGAAACCACCGAGGACCGAGGAAAGAATGCGTAGGATCCCCGCACAAATGCCTTAAACTCGAAATACGAATCTCGAAATCCCAAACAAATTCAAATAACAAAAAGGCCTGTCTCCATCAGTCGGCATGACCCGTTTGAAAAATTCAAATTTGGTATTCCAGCTTTGTTTCGGAT
>CAYMQW010000176.1:0-5459 GCA_964392595.1 uncultured Nitrospiraceae bacterium | reverse complement strand
GGCGCGCCAGTCCTCGACCCTACTGATGAGGGGGCGCTGGTAATTGCCGACTGCTATGGTCCGTGGTAGACGCGTGCGTCGAAGCGTTCGAGAGTAGCTCCATGTATGCACCAGTGCTCTACTGCTACCCTGGAGCCATGGAGAATGTCAACTAATTTTGGGTTTGACTCCAGGGCAGGGAAACCTAGAAACGGCACTTGGGCGCAAAACAGCCGTGTAAGATATTCGTGTGCATCGTGACATAAAAAAAGCTGTGGCTACCTTGGTGGTGATGAGCCATATTGGTTTTTTGCTAGATGCGTCAAGAGCTTGCGGTGACCTTGGTGATTCAATTGCGGTTTTAAGGTTCATGATCTCGTGGATTCCAAAGACAGGGGTCAGGCATGAGTATTGACTTATGTGTCCCTCTCATTGTATTTTCTGGCTATGGCTCGAAAACCGCGTGTGGAATTCTCTGGTGCCCTCTATCACGTTATTGTCCGTGGCAACCGCCGCATGACCCTCTTTCATGACGAGGCGGATTATGCCGCGTATCTCGTACGCCTTGAACGCTATCGCCAGCGGGATAGCCTCCGGTGCTATGCATTTATCTTGATGAGTAATCACGTGCATCTGTTGGTCGAAACCGGGGAGGTCCCTCTTTCTCGAACCATGCAGACCCTCCAGTTCACCTATACCCAATATTACAATGGTCGCTACCGGAAGATGGGGCATTTGTTCCAAGGACGCTACAAGGCGATTCTCTGTGATCGGGATGCCTATCTTCTGGAGTTGGTCCGGTACCTGCACTTGAACCCAGCGCGGCTGCGACAATCACAGGACCCCTGGCGGTATCCCTGGAGCAGTCATGGTGTTTATCTTGGGAGATCGGCTCTAGTTAAGGTCGAGGCCTCGGCCATACTCGAACAGTTTCATCGACAGGTGGGGCCAGCCCGAAGGGCATATAGCCTGTTTGTGCAAGGGGGGCTTAGCACTGGACATCAGGCATGCTACTATGAGGCTGTGGATCAACGCTTCTTGGGGGACGCGGGGTTTCTAGCAACGCTTCAGCACAAAACAGTTGCGAAACACGAGGTGGCGATGAAGGGGCCTAAAGTGAGCTTTACCCGGTTACTTCGTGCCGTGGCTGAAGCGACGGGCCACTCGACCGCTTGTTTAGTTCTGCCAGGACGGGCACGGGATCCGGTGGCGGCGCGCGCGTTGCTGGTGTATGGCGCACGGGAGTGGAGTGGCCTGAGCGTGAAGGAGGTGGGGCGTCGTTTGCATCGCGACCCTTCGATGATCAGTCGCCTGTATGCGGGCTATGTGGCGAAGTCTTCTCGTTCTTTGGAAAAGCAGGTGCGGGCGATCCTGAAGGAATAAATCAATGCTCAGGCCTGATCGCATTTTGAGGCACTCTCCCCCATTCTTTCTTTTGTTGGCTTAGTTGATACTTTTACAACAGGTTTATCAGCAAAGGGTAAAGAACCGTGGCAATTAATTGAGTTGAATGGGTGTCAAGCACCCGATATACTCCAAGACGTATGTTGGAAAATAAAAACATTGCCATTATTGGGTCAGGGAATATTGCCGAGGCCCTGGTTTCTGGATTGCTCAAGGGCAAAGTCGTGCGCCCTTCCCAAATCTTTGCCACGGATGTTTCGGCGGAGCGACTACAGCATTTTAAGAGCAGTTATGGGGTTTGTATCGGATCCAATAATGCCGACGCGGCCAAATGGGCGGATATTGTTATTCTGTCTGTAAAACCTCAAGCTTTAGATGATGTTATAGTTGGGTTAAGGTTCGCAGTACGGTCTAAACCGTTCATAATTTCAGTGGCTGCTGGGGTGCCTATTGCCAAGATCCAGGCTGGACTTCAAGCTAAAGCTCACATTATACGGGTTATGCCAAATACCCCAAGTATTGTGTTAGAGGGGGCTACCGCTCTTGCTGGTGGTGCAGGAGTTTCTCCTCAGCAGATGGACATGGCAAAAGCTATTTTTGAAGCTGTGGGTAAAGTGGTGGTGGTAGATGAATCTCACATCGATACTATCACGGGATTGAGTGGTGGCGGGCCAGCCTATGTTTGTGTTTTTATTGAGGCATTAGCTGATGGTGGAGTGAAAATGGGCTTGCCTCGGTCGGTGGCCCAGTTGTTCGCTGCGCAGACGGTATTGGGGACAGCCAAAATGGTGCTTGAAAGTGGAGAGCATCCTGGAGTGTTAAAGGATCGTGTGGCTTCCCCTGGGGGGACCACGATTGCGGGTTTACATAGTTTGGAGGAGGGGAAATTTCGTGGGACGGTGATCAATGCCGTTCAAAGCGCCACGCTACGATCTCGGGAATTGGGTCGATCGAGAAATTAACCCTGGCCAACTCTTCGGAATGGCGTGACTAGTCGAATTAGATAAGATTCTTCTTGACTCCTTAAGGGTGGGAAAGATGGGCGGTTGGTGTTTCAGCATTCATGAAAGGAGTTTGTTGTGCAGTATTGGGTGAAGGTCGTGTTTACGGACAATCAAGAAGTGATGATCCGTAATGCCGTTCGTCATACCATTAGTGACGACATGGAAGTCTTGGAAATTGACACACCGCAAGAGGTGATGATCATCCCATCAAGCAGCTCAAGTACTTCTCCTGTGACGCAGCGGTATTTGCGAAAAAATAAGCTACTGGAAAATATCTTCCTAAAAGTGTACTTTACGCTAGGCTTTTCCTCATACCGGGGCGATTGTCCCGGCTAACTTTGACCAGAGCAGGAGACGTCCCCTATGGAGAGGCGAGTAACATCCCATACTGAAGAAGAGGAAATGAACCAGCGGAGGGATTTGCTGTCGCTGGCTCGGAAGGGGGACCAGAAGGCCGTGAGCAAGCTAATGGAGCTCTATCAGGTGAAGGTCTATAGCGGAAATACCCTGAAGTCTCTGAAAATCTTGAAATTGCCGTCCCGTCCCACCTCTCCAAAACATAAAGAGTCGCTTCCTACCGCCAAAAAATCTGAGCGGAAGCCATTACCTGTGGTTGTTCAGAAGCCAGAACCCGCATCATCAAAATCCGCAAAAAGTTCGAGGCCAGGCTCTTCGGAAAAAGTGCAGGCTCCAAAACCAAAGCCGAAGAAAGCTCAGGCTGTGGCGAAAAAGGTGGTGAAAGCCAAGACCCAACCCCAACCCCAACCCAAGCCCAAAGTCCACGCTAAACCTAAAACCAAACCTACACAAAGGACCAAGGTTAAGCCAAAACCAAAAGTTATCCCGAAGGCCAAAGTTAACCCCAAGGCTAAAGTTCAGCCAAAAACTCAGAAAAAATCAGGGGTTAAAATCAAGAAGCCAAAGATCCAATCCAAGACTCAATCAAAATCCGCATCAACCTCTCGTGTAAAGGCAAAGGCCAAACCCAAGTCCAAGTCCAAGTCCAAAGTTAAGGCGAGACGTCGATAATTTGGAACCGGAAACCTTCTTCGACCTAGAAACGGCAGTTGGGCGTAAAAAAGCCGTGTAAGAAATTGGTGTGCATGGTGAAATACAAAACGTCGTGGTCACCTTGGTGGTGATGAGACATTTTTGTATTTTGCCAGGTGCGCCAAGAGCTTGCGCGGACTTTTGTGATCCAACTGCCGTTTCTAGGTTCCAAGGAAGAGGCAATGGAATCGTGGGGAAGATTTCGTTTTGGGGGGGTTAGCGAACTGTCACGCGTAGGCCGCCTTCAGCCAATTTTGCCGCAATCGTATCGGCCATTTTTCTAGAACCTTGGTAGACCTGGGCACTCCCTTGGTGATCAATTTGCCAAGCAAGTTCAAAGGCTTTTGAGGAAATCATACCAGGGATAAATTTGCAGAATAGATCAATGACTTGCTGATACGTGTGGCAGTCGCAGTTATAGACAATGACTTCAGCCTCAAAATCCCTATCGGTTCCAAGGCCGGTCTCTTCTTCGGTGATGTCCTTAACTTCTGTGGTTGGAAGTGTAGCCATAGTGAAATAACAGAATGTCTATTCTACCTATGGCAGTCCTCCGGCTCAATATCAAGACCAAAAGACTTTGAGCCGTTGCTTAAGCCGCTACTTTTGTAAACCGATGGGAAAGAATTGGGGGAAATTTGCAACTGGTTTTAAGAAACCATCGAAGACGTAGTTTCATATTGATGTGGTTGAGAAAAAGGAGGGGGGCTTGAGTAAAACAGTGTTAGTGACGGGGGCGGCAGGGTTCATTGGCAGCCATACGGCGCAAATTCTTGCGTCTCGCGGTGATCGGGTTGTTGGCTTGGATAATTTAAATGACTATTACGACCCAGCAAGAAAACGCGCCAATTTAGAAGAGGTTAGGCTTGCCCTCACGAAAACCGGTCAGGCCGAGGCCTTTACCTTTGTGGAAGGAGATATTCGTGATCAGAAACTGGTCTCGGAAGTATTTGCCTCTCATACATTTGACGCCATTGTGCATCTTGCGGCTATGGCAGGGGTTCGGGCTTCCATTGACGATCCTCATGTTTACTATGACGTCAACATCACCGGAACGTTAAATCTTTTTGAGGCGGCTGTGGGGCGGACAAGTGGGAAAGAGAAGCCAAAATTCCTGCCGACCTTTGTGTTTGCCTCCACGTCTTCGGCGTACGGCAATACCAAGCAGATTCCGTTTCTGGAGCATGATGCGTCTGACCGTCCTCTGGCTCCATATGCGGCGAGTAAGCGTAGCGGGGAACTCCTGGGCTATTCCTACCACCACCTGTATGGGCTTGCGTTTACCGCGCTACGATTTTTTACTGTGTATGGCCCGCGTGGCCGTCCGGACATGATGGCTTATAAGGTGTTGGACAATATTTTCACTGGACGCGAGGTGCCCCTGTATAACTCTGGGCAAATGCATCGTGACTGGACGTTTGTGACCGATATTGTCCAAGGGATTGTCGGAGCTGTCGATCGGCCCTTGGGATACGAGATTATCAATCTCGGTCGTGGCGAGCCGGTGTTATTGGCCGACTTTGTCAAAATTATCGAACAGTTAGCAGGGAAACAGGCCAACCTTGTGCCCACACCCATGGTTGACGCTGACGTGGCGTATACCTATGCCGATATCACTAAAGCCAGGGATTTAATAGGCTATGATCCCAAATTATCGGTAGGAGAAGGGGTCAGCCAATTCTGGGGATGGTATAAACAGGCGATTCTTTCCAAATCTTAGGTCCTTGTCCGAAAATCCGGCTTCGGCAGTAGATCCAGCCTCCTCTTGAACCTGCCCGTATCACCTGGTTTTTGTCGTTAGTTCAGTTGCACATCTTTGAACCTAGACATTATGAAACCAGGCAACCGAGTCAAGACGGATCGGCGCGAGAGTGAATCTCTGGCCCGGTGGCATCGAGCGGGTGAGCGCACGGCCGTCTGGGTGCCGGATCAGGGATCAATCGCAATTTTGGTGGAGCAAGGGTGCTATCCTTCATGTTCTTAGCCGTAAATCTTCGCGAGGCGGTAGAGGAAAAATGGCAC
>CAYMQW010000175.1:0-5476 GCA_964392595.1 uncultured Nitrospiraceae bacterium | reverse complement strand
GTTGGCAAATACGGGGCTGGGAGTGGACCCACTAGGTCCGAGAATCTTCTTCCCAACTTGCATTTCCTTTTGGTGCCCCGCTATTCGTAGAAGATGAGTTTTCATTGCTATGACAAGCTAGAGGTGAGAAAGGAGAGTGGAGCGTGTTAACCGCAAAAGACGTATTTGACCAAATACGTAGTGTAGCCATCAAATCAACGGACGAAGATGAGCGACCCCTGCAAATTGACTATTCAGCGTTGGAAACAAAAATTAATTTGGCGATTGGTGAGCGAAAAATTGCTCATCTCTATATCAATGCTGGCATCCCACATGGGGATGAAGATCAAGAGCGCTTTAATGCCTTGGGATCACCCGAGGGAATGTATTGTTTGATATGGTTATTGGAGATGATTATTTCCGGTACGACATATTTTCTCTTCACGACGTGGAAAAAACACAAATTCAGTATGGTGTGTGGAAAGACGAAGGCGGAAGAAGTGAGAGTGGTGATCTCCAAAGCACAAGAGAAACCATTTGTATCTCTCACGCTCATGCATGGGGAAAAATCCCATCTTCTTGTGGCATTAGATGATCCACAACGAGAAAAGGCCTTGTTAGAGTTAGTTAGTGCCCTAACCGCTTCTCGTCACCCAGAATAATTCAGGAAAGTCCAAGGAAATCCCAAAAAAGTGAAGGCCCATCAGGTTGCCCGGATGAGCCTTCACTTTGGAGGATGCGCCATATATTCAGGATCCTCCCGCCCTCCTAACCAGCCAATACGTCATATGACGTATTGGTCCATTGACCTGATTCATTCCCGACTGCACTTCAGCCGTTTTTTCATGGCAAGTGAATTAGTGTGGATGAAAAGGCAGGGCTTGAACGATGGCTGCGTCGCGCTGAGGGTCATTGGCGACAGTTAGTTTAGTTTTGGGGGTGGTAAAATCTCTCAGAGGAAAGGCCAAGGCGATGGTTTTGTTCATTGTGGGAGAGTGAATGGCGCTACTGATCCAGCCGACCTCTCGATCGCCGCTGAAGATCTTTGTGCCGGGTTCGGGAACATGCCCTTCGGGCGAATCAATCACTAACCCTACCAGTCTGCGTTTCACTGCACCATAGGTGTCCATCCGTGCGACGACTTCCTGCCCAGGATAGCACCCTTTCGTTAAGCTAAAAGCTTTGTTTTCCAGGTTAGCCTCCGGTGGAACGATGTGTTCATTCAGTTCAGGCCCGAGTTTGGGAATGCCTGCTTCGATGCGAAGGGTTTCCCTTGCTTGAGTGCCAAAGGCGCGAAGGCCAATGGGTTCTCCGGCTTTCCATACTTGTTCCCACACCTGTGGAAGGGTTTCAGCGGGAGCAAATAGTTCGAAGTCATGTTCGCCGGTTTCTTCAGTCTTGGCGATGAGCAGTTGTTGGCCATTGAAGTCATGACTCAGAAAAGAGTGGGTCTTGAGATTCGAGACATCGACCCCAAAAGTTTTTTGAATCAACTGTGGAGCTTCCGGTCCACTTCCCAACAGCATTCCCCAACCCTCGCTGCAATTCTTTATTTTTGCTTTGGTGCCATAGAGTAAAAATTTTCTGAATGTTTGAAACGTGGTATCCCCGACTTCACCCGTGTCTTCGACCAAGAGAAAGTCTTCAAGCTTGTACACCCGGAAATAACTCAGAATCTTGCCTTTGTGAGACATGAAGCATGAATAAATCCATTGTCCGGTCTGTAGCGGGAGAATGTCGTTGCTGATGATGCTTTGCAGCCAGGTCACTCGATCGTCACCAGTGACTTGGAGTAAACCACGATGGGAGAGATCAGCCACGCCCACGCCTTGGCGGACCGCAAGATGTTCGGCCACAGGGTTGCCATAGTGTGCTGGCATTTCCCAGTCTCCGGCAGGCTCAAACTGTGCGCCAATCGATTCATGCTGTGGATGAAGTGGTGAGTGTTTCATGACGAGGCTTGGTTGGTCACTTCTTCGAGTAGCGCCAGCGTTCGAGAAGAAAATTCATTCCGCGAGACGATCTTATCGATGCCCAACTCTTTTGCCTTGCGCCAGGTATCGACTTCTTCGTGATTGGCAAATGCGAGAACGGGAATGCGCTTCAATTCTTGGTCTTGTTTCAATATTTGCAGCGCTTGGACACCATTCAATGAATCATCATTCATATTAATGACAATGGCAACGGGCTGAAGCGATTTTGCTTTTTCCTCAATGTCCGCCTCTGATTTCAATCGTTTGAGCGTGTAGCCGGCTGGCTTAAAGGCATCACGGATTTTTGTATAAAAAAATATATCACTCACGGCGACAAGGACGGTTTTTGTGGTTTCCATCTATACTCACCTTCTGGAAATATGTGAATTTCCGGCAAAATAAGTAGAACCGAGTTTTGACTTCTTTTGTTCCTTAAACTCGAAATCAGAATACCGAATTTCGAAATTCTGGTTTCGGATTTGCTTAATTCATGAGCGTGATCAGCCGCATCATGGCACGTTTGGCTGACTCGTACTGGGGGTTTAAGGTGACCGCGGTTTTGTACGAGTCAATCGCACGAAACCAGTCACCTTTTTTCTCATAGATTCGTCCCAGATTCATATGTGGAAAGGCTGGACTTTCATAGCGTTTGGCTTCGCTGGCCTTTTCCAGCCAGGGGATGGCTTCGTCAAGTTGGTCAAGTTCGATGAAGTAGGCGCCAATATCATTGTAGGGGTTGCCAAAATCAGGATCGGTTTCAATCGCGCGGTGGCATTCTTCAATCGCCTCGTGCAGTTGTCCCATGAAACTGTAGGTCCAGCCTAAAAATGTATAGGCCTCTGCGGTGGGGAAGGTGTCGATGGAATTCTGATATAACTTCAATGCTTCCTCCAACTTTCCCTTCATCTGACATTCATAGGCTTGCTGGAATAAATTCCATGCAGCCATTTTATCTTCCTGGAGCCCTTCTCCTTGTTGAACGAAATCTTGTATATCCATCTTGTTCGTTCGAATACGGTATCGCGGAAACCGAACTCATTCTCCTTTTAATTTTCGATGAACCAATTCAGCTGCACGACGGCCGGATAACAGCATCGACCCAAAGGCCGGTCCCATGCGGGGAGATCCATCGACTGCGGCAACTGCTAACCCCGTGACAAAACAATTTGGAAACACCTCACGGGTATTTTCTACTACCATGGCTTCGGAGCGTGCAACCCACATGGCCCCGTTTCCTGGAACAGTTTGATATAAACCACGCTTGTTCAGCAATGCGACAATTACCGCATCGTGGCCAGTGGCATCAACAACAATTTTTGACTCTAGCGCAATAGGGTCAACATGGACTTTGCCATGCCCGCCCGTTTCCGCAGTCGTGTTATTGACCACAACCCCTTCGACCACACCCTCGCCTCGTAAAATAAGATCCACGACCATTGTGAGGTTCATGACTTTGGCGCCAGCTTCATAGGCGGAGGCAATCAATCGGGCGGTGGCATGAGGAGGATCAACGATGGTCATGCCTGCACATTCTTTAACGGGTTTGCAGGGGACGCCCATGCTTTCAAGAATCTCATTGGCGGGTTCGCACAGGGTGGCTTTGTTCATAAGGTAGCCGCCAGACCAAAAACCGCCTCCCAAGGCTAAACTTTGTTCAATGAGAAGCGTGCGAACGCCTTTTGACGCGAGGTCATGGGCGCAAAGGAGACCAGACGGTCCGCCTCCAACAATGATCACATCGCTTTCGATGAGTTGGTCGAATTCTTTATAATATTCCCGCGCAATGTGGCGAGTGACGTCTCGTTCACGAAGCGGGGCGGGATGAAGATTTTCCATGATGAACCTCTATTATAAGTATATTTCCCCGCCAGTTTTTCGAAATTCTTCTGATTTTTCTTGTAGGCCAGCCTGAAGGGCCGCTTGTTCGTCCATCTGTTTTTTTGCGGCGTAGTCGCGCACGTCTTGGGTGATCTTCATCGAACAAAAATGTGGACCGCACATGGAGCAGAAGTGCGCGCCTTTGGCGGCTTGATCGGGGAGAGTCGCATCGTGATATTCCCGAGCCGTATCAGGATCCAGCGATAAATTAAATTGATCTTCCCAGCGAAATTCAAATCGTGCCTGCGACAGGGCATTGTCACGGCGTTGAGCGCCAGGGTGTCCTTTGGCCAAATCCGCGGCATGGGCGGAAATTTTGTAGGTAATGACTCCGGCTTTGACATCTTCTTTGTTTGGCAATCCGAGGTGTTCTTTGGGTGTGACGTAGCACAGCATGGCGCACCCGTACCAACCGATCATTGCAGCGCCAATCCCGGAGGTGATGTGATCATAGCCCGGGGCAATGTCAGTGGTGAGAGGCCCGAGTGTATAGAAGGGAGCCTCGTGACAAGCTTTAAGCTGCCGTTCCATGTTTTCGTGAATCATGTGCATGGGCACATGTCCCGGGCCTTCGATCATCACTTGGACATCATGTTCCCACGCAACCTTGGTTAATTCGCCGAGTGTTTCCAGCTCGGCAAGCTGCGCCTCGTCGTTGGCATCCGCGATTGATCCGGGCCGCAACCCATCACCCAAACTAAAGGATACATCGTAGGCCTTCATGATCTCGCAAATTTCTTCAAAGTGCGTGTACGCGAAATTCTCTTGATGATGGGCCAAGCACCATTTGGCATGAATCGATCCACCTCGTGATACGATTCCCGTCATGCGCGTAGCCGTGAGCGGAACATAAGCCAGCAGGACCCCGGCATGAATCGTGAAGTAATCCACGCCTTGCTCGGCTTGTTCTATTAACGTATCTCGAAAGAGTTCCCAGGTCAGGTCTTCAGCCTTCCCGTTGACTTTTTCCAACGCCTGATAAATGGGAACCGTGCCGATGGGAACGGGGGCATTACGAATAATCCATTCACGAGTCTCGTGGATATTTTTCCCCGTGGAAAGATCCATCACCGTGTCTGAACCCCATCGAATCGACCAAATCATTTTTTCGACTTCTTCATCGATGGACGAGGCCACCGAGGAATTGCCGATGTTGGCATTGATCTTCACAAGGAAATTCCGGCCAATAATCATGGGTTCGATTTCGGGGTGATTGATGTTGCTCGGGATAATCGCGCGCCCACGAGCCACTTCGTCTCTCACGAATTCAGGAGTAATGGTTTGAGGAAGATTGGCGCCCCAGGAATGTCCAGGATGTTGCTCCACGCCACGTGCCGCCCCATTCTGTTCTTGAGTTTCTTCGCGCAACTGGGTTTCGCGAATCGCGATAAACTCCATTTCTGGGGTAATGATCCCCTGTCGGGCATAATGCATTTGCGAGACATTGTGCCCTGGCTTGGCTTTTAGGGGTTTACGAATATGGCTGAATCGGAGATCGTTCAGGCTAGGATCGTTTGCGCGTTGGCGGCCATAGTCCGAAGACACGTCGGCCAGTTCTTCGACATCCTGCCGGCCAAGAATCCAATCGCGCCGCAACGGGCGAAGCCCTTGCCGAATATCAATCTCCGCAGAAGGGTCGGTATAGG
>CAYMQW010000174.1:0-5530 GCA_964392595.1 uncultured Nitrospiraceae bacterium | reverse complement strand
GGGCTGATGAGTTGATTGTGGTGGATTCTCATAGTACCGATGCTACGGCAGAGATCAGCCGAGAGTTTACGGATCAGGTCTATCAACACGATTTTGCGGGATTCGGAAAACTTCGCAATGAGGCTGTGGCTCATGCCACTTATGACTGGGTGTTTAGTTTGGATACGGATGAACGGGCAACGCCGGCAATTCGTGATGAAATTCGAAAGACGTTAGAACAGGGCCCTCAGGCCGATGCGTATTTTGTGCCAAGAAGGAATTATTTTCTTGGGCGGTGGATTCGACGATGTGGGTGGTATCCTGATTATCGGCAACCTCAATTGTTTCACAGGGGTCGCATGCGGTACAAAGAAGACCTTGTGCACGAGACGTATGAACTTACAGGTAAGATCGGGTATCTCCAAGAACATGTGGATCAATACCCCTTTCGAAATATCGATCAGTATTTGATGAAAATGGATCGATACTCGACGTTAATGGCCCAGGAGATGGTGAAACGGAAACAGCAATTTCATTGGCATCAACTGATCACACACCCGGTCTTCACGTTTTTTAAAATGTTCATTTTCCGGCGAGGTTTTCTCGATCGAAAGCCGGGTCTAATTCTGTCGGGCTTGTACGCCTATTACACCTTCGTGAAGTACGCGAAGTTGTGGGAGCTCGCAAAAAATGGCAGAGGTATGTCATAAACGTTGAAGGTGTTAGAGGAATTGATGCCTGGCCATTCCTCGAAATTTCTGAAAATGAAGAGATTGAATATACTTCATACTGAATCTTCCCTAGGATTGGGGGGACAAGAATTTCGGGTCTTGAATGAATGCTTAGGAATGCAGGCCAGAGGTCACAAGATTTTTCTTGTGGTTCAACCGGGAAGTCCATTGCTGGAGCGGGCGAAAAAGGCTGGGCTGATGTTTTTGCCACTGAGAATGAATCGTGTTAGCTGGGGATTGTTGATCCTCTCTTTTCTCAAGATTATTAAACAGTATGACATTGACATTGTCAGTACCCATGGATCTATTGATAGCTGGACTGCCTCAATAGCCGGAAGGATGTCGAAACATAAACCTCGTATTATCCGTAACCGCCACAAATCCGTTCCAATCAGGAATACTCTGCGTCATCGTCTGTTGTATCACAAGCTTCCTCACATGGTTGTGACAACCGGGGAACAGGTACGGAGAGATTTGATTGAGAAAAATGGTTTAGCGGAGTCTCGTGTGGTTTCGATACCAACGGGTGTCGATTTATCCGTCTTTTACCCGCGGAACCCTGAGGTTGATTTGAAAACGGATTTTGGAATGAGCCCAGAGGATCAAGTCGTAGGGATGATCGCGTTTCTTCGGGATTATAAGGGAGTTGGAGATTTTCTGCAGGCGGCCAAACTTGTGTATGAAAAGAGAAGGAATGTGAGGTTTCTCGTTGTTGGCGAGGGACCTGAGGAAAATCTGATTTCTCAAAAGGTTTGTGACTTAGGGTTACAATCTTGCGTTTCTCTGCTTGGATTTCGAGATGATATTCCCAGCCTTTTGTCCATCATTGATGTTTTGGTCTTGAGTTCTCTCAATGCTGAAGGTGTGCCACAAGTCCTCACCCAAGCGCTGGCGATGGAAAGAGGGGTCGTCGCAACACACGTGGGGAGCATTCAGGACGTTGTTCGACATAAAGAGACCGGACTGTTAGTCAACCCAGGTAAACCAGGGGAACTTGCATCGGCCATTGATGAGGTATTAACCAATACACCTCTTCGGAAGGATTTGGGCCGAGCTGGGCGACAGTTAATTGTTGAAAAATATGGAATATCAGAAATGCTCAACAAAACCATATTGTTGTATGACATGTTACTGAAAGGCCGAGAGCCTATGACACAGTCTGCGTGATCAAATAGGTGTATGGGGAGAATTCGAAAAGGGCATGAATCAAGGTTTCCCGATTTTGAAATTTCGGCTTTTCTTAATGTTGAACCTAAAAAAAGAGTGAAGTGTAGACATGAAAGTTAGCGGATTCACGTTTATTCGCAATGCGATTAAATATGATTTTCCTATTATTGAAGCGATTTCTTCTGTGTTGCCTATTGTCGATGAGTTTGTCGTCAATGTTGGACGATCTGAAGATGATACCCTAAATCTTATTCAATCGATCGGGTCAGACAAAATTCGACTCGTTGAGTCGGTGTGGGATGACAGTCTGCGAAAGGACGGGCGTATTTTTGGGATTCAGCAGGATGTGGCCTTGTCGCACTGCACGGGAGATTGGGCCTTGCTCGTTCAGGGTGATGAGGTCTTGCATGAAGAGGATTACCCCATCATTGAGGAGGCAATTCACACGCACCATGAGAATCCTGAAGTCTTGGGTTTGGTGTTTCGCATGGTTCATTTTAAAGGCGATTACTGGAGTCTGGATCCATGGATGTATCGCAAGGCGACCCGGATTATTCGAAATCATCATGGCATTCATTCCACGACAGATTGTTGTGATTTTATGGCGCCTGGCAAGCCGCGAATGCTCAAGCACGAACCGAATAGCCGTCTGATCAAGGCACGAATGTTTCATTATGGATGGGTAAAAACCTCAAACGTGTTGCGTGAAAAATTGCAATACCAAATCAGTCGTCATGAAGGGGATAGGCTTTCCGGTGAAGAAATAGATCGGCAAGCGGCTCTGCGTTCTGAATACCCAACCTATGATATTTTAAAGGAATATCGGGAAAGCCACCCGAGTGTCATGCAAGGGAGAATCCAATGTGCAACACGGATTCGTCCTCGAAAAAACCGGTGGCTTAACCCTCAATTTTATTCAGCTGTCTTAAGACATGGATTCCACGGGTAAGTTTCTTTTGTGAATGTCTCAGCCGTCGTTCTCACCAAAAATGAAGAGGGCAATATTGGGCCCTGTCTCTCCACCCTTCAATGGGTAGACGAGATTATTGTGGTTGACTCACAGAGTACGGATAATACGGTCGCACATGCTAGATCATTGACCGGGCGGGTGTACGTTGAGCCTTGGCGAGGTTTTGGTCCTCAAAAGAATTTTGGAATGGATCAAGCCAGTGGCAAGTGGATATTGATCATTGATGCCGATGAACGAGTAACCGAAGAGCTTCAAAAGGAAATACTTGCGGTCATCGCTTCTGTTAAGGGAAGAAGCGTGGTTGGTTTCAGAATTCCTAGGAGGAATTATTTTTATGGTAGTTGGATGAAAAATGGTGGAATGTTTCCAGATTATCAAATTCGGTTGTTTATGAAACATGTTGGACGTTACGATGATACTCTTCTTCACGAAAATCTGATCATCCCTGGAAATCTGGAGACACTTCATTCCCCCTTAGATCATCATTCCATACTCTCCATTGCCCATCATGTCAGAAAAATGCAGCATTATACGTCCCTGGCCGCCATGGAAAAGCTCAAAAAGATTCAGAGCGTTTCAAGTTTGACTCTCATGAGTCATCATCTTGTCATCTTTTTTAAAACGTTCATTCTGAAATCTGGATGGAAAGATGGACTTCCTGGATTCGTTGCCGCTCTGTTTGCCGCCATGCATACTTTTGTGAAATATGCAAAGGCCTATGAAATACTTGAGATTCACCCCAGTCGTAGCCGCGCTCCCCATGTTTCGGAACGATTGTGATATCTCGTCACAGACTTGCGGAATGGTGAATTTGGCGTCTTGCTCATGCCAGGCTCCTAGAGATGATTTCAATGAAAGATGATACCGGTTGCTTCAATAAGGATTGGTGAGGGTTGATTATCTGGAACTATCCATGCGGAAGATGACTTCAATTCCGAATAATTTGAGATTATGGGTTCCAAAGGTTCCTCACTCTTACCAAGGGAGTCTCTATTGTATTTTAGGTCCAGGTCTTGGTGATACGGTCAATGATTTTCGGATTCTCCACGAGCTCCGAACGCATTATTCCTTTGCGACGTTTATTACATATGTCGATCCGCGATGGAAGGAACTCTACGAACTCATTCCTGAATGTGAGAAGTTGACTCTCCGTTTTTATGAGGAGGCCCCTTCCGGCCAACACTCTCCTTCGCTTCACAAGAAGCCGTACTATCAAACCTTTCATTCTCTGGTGCATGAGATCTGTCAGGAGATCGAGTTGACCCCGGGTTACGTGGCTCTGGCAAGTTTTCATTGTCCAGATCAGCTAGCGAAAAAAGAATCTAGTATATCCATGAAAGCCAGAGCTATTGGTCTCTCCCTGAGCCGAGAGCAGCACCGTCCATTTTTGCCGTTTCCTGAAACGTATGAAGCTGAGGTACAACGAGTTCTACAATCGAAAGGAATGATTGCCGGGGAATATTGTGTTGTGGCTCCTCATACGTTTCCAGGAAAGATGTGGGTGGATGAATCATGGGAGCATGTCATGACTGAATGTGTGGAAAAGATGTCGACCCCCGTTTTATTGGTAGGACTTCCTGGATACCCATCACTCTGTCAGGGTGTGGTTCAAGAGGCTCTTGGGTTACCCCTGCATATCGTTGCAGGTCTTATTTCGAAGGCCAGATGTTTTATTGGGCTTGATTCAGGCTTAACACATATTGCGGCAAGTTATGATATTCCTATCATTACATTGAACCCTCAAGGGAAATTTCCCCCATTCCTTATTGAAGCACAGTCACCGATGCGATGGACGCACTTGACTCCTGCCATTTATGGTAGTCAGACGATCTCTTATGAATCAGTGCTCGCAATTGTGAAGAGGGCCATACAAGAGGGGACACCTGAAGGTTGTCCTCTTTGTTCAGAAATACCCTATGTTTTGATTGGAAAGAATGATAAGAGACTGTTTCTGTGTCGATGTGGCCTTGTATTTCTCAGCCCTTCAATCACTAGACATGGTCATACCACAATAGACAGGTTCGAGGAAATGATCTCATTGCCTAGGCACGTCAGCGATCTTTGGGCATTTCAGGATTGGTTGAATCAACAACGAGAACATGCGAGAGCGCGGGAGGGTGTTGCCGACATTAGAGTGTATTTTGAGCATTGGAGCCCAACAGGTACCGATCCGGATACCTTTCTGTCTCGCGGGCCAGAGCAAGAACTGTGGTGGACCTGGGACGCTGTGTATCAGGTATTATCGAAATGTGGATGGCATGTGATCGAGAGTCAAGGCCAACCAGCCTCTCGAGATCAAGGGTTTTTGTATTCCTTTACTATTCGAGCCATTCCTATTGGGCGGGAAGATAACGATTCTGCTCTGCAAAGGCCTTGGGGCGCACGGTTGGTATGGCTTCGTCGCTCTCTGTGTGAACGATGGCTGTGTTGGGAAAGTTTTGAGAGAAATAATGAACTTGAAGACTTGGGCTGGATGCTTGTGAACCAGGGATTTGAACGAGACGGACGGGATATCTTGCGCTTTGCCGTGAGGCTCGGGTTGCGAGGGCGAACCATTGGGAGAGTGATTCGTTCAGAGTTGAAAGCGCTAGCGGCTGGTTTTAGGAATTCCCAAAAAAACCTTGCGGAGGTCCCTTGAGGGATTAGGTAGAGTTGTTTGAATCGTTAAACTTAGAAACGGCGG
>CAYMQW010000173.1:0-5583 GCA_964392595.1 uncultured Nitrospiraceae bacterium | reverse complement strand
ATGGACGATGCCGATTCCTGAGTGGAAACGGGCGCTCAATCAATTGGCCATCTTGGTAGGCGATCGAGTGCCAACAAGAGATTAAGCCAGGATCAGTTACACAATTAACTTGACAAGCCCTCCAAGTATGCACCAGTGCTCTACTCTACCCGGATCCGAATCATGTTTTTTAGTCATCAACCCCATTTTGACCAAAAGGTCTTGGTGCAATTGCCACCACAATTATACTATACTGGGGGCCTATGAACCGTCCAACCTTCCTTGTAACCCTTCTTTTCACCCTTCTCCTCCTCCCAAGCTGCGCGAGCATTGTCACGGATATGGCCGACGTCCCCATCCACATCACGACCAATCCGCCTGGCGCCATCGTTGAAGCCAATGCCAATGCCTTTTTGACTCCCGCCTCGATATTGTTACCCAGAGGCCAAGGCAATTTTCGGTTAACCATATCGAAACAGGGATACCATCCAGAAGCCATCATAGTGACGGAAACGGATGAACCATGGATTGGGTTGAACGTTCTGAATCTGTGCCTGGCCTGTCCAGTCGATCTGTTAAATGGTGCGGGGTACAGTCTCACCCCGAAGGAAATCAATCTGACGTTAAGAAAAAAGTGAACATGCCATGCCGATAATTCGAGAGCTCACTATCCTTGCTCTGTTCATCCTCAGTGGCTGCGCGTCAACCTTGTACCCAGGGCCCTGGACACACGTGCCCGTCACCACCAATCCCTCAGGCGCGACCTTGCGTCTTGCCGGAAACACCTACACCTCTCCCGCACTGGTCTGGGTCCCCCGTGGGTTAGGGGATTTTAAACTCTCGATATATAAAAAGGGGTATCGACCTGCCCATGTGTTCCTTCGGCAGTCAGCGGATCGGTTATGGGCCCTGAACCCCACACTCGTCGGGGCGTTGATCGATATGCGCACCGGGGCGGCGTACGATGTTGAACCGGAGGTGGTCGATGTGGTTCTTGTGCCCCTTGAAACCTATCAGCGAGAGACCGGCCCATGAAAGGGGCTCGGCTCGTGTACATTCTGGTGGGCTGTCTGCTCGTGGCTGGCTGCGCCTCAATGGCTAATAGTCGAGTTGTCAGTGTGCCTGTGTACACCGAACCGCCAGGGGCGAAACTGATCGTGGCAGGACGAACCTATTATTCCCCGGATGTGGTCAAGGTTCCGCGAGGGGTAGGGGACTTTATTCTGACCATTGAAAAAAATGGCTATCGACCGGAGCGCATTCTGCTTAAACGATCGCTGGATGGGTTTGTCGCGTACAACGTGTTCAATTTAGGGACGAGGCTGTGGCAAGATTTCTACACTGGCCGGCTGTACGACCTAGACCCTGAAATCGTGCGAGTGCAGTTGGTGAAGGAGGCAAAGTAATACGGAAAATAAAGAGTCTGTCACAGTTTCCCTTGAATTCAAGTAGTAAGTGCAATTCTTTCTCAAATAAGTGGGACGAAGTGATTGTTGAAAAGTTGGTTGGGAGTTCGATATCTCCGTGTTTTTCTCGGACGATTATTGAGGAGAGTGACAGACTCATTCACCTGTTGCCAGGAGATCTTCCTGATCTTGGGGTCAGGTATTGACTTAATACCTTTGAACCAGCCGTGGATGGCTCGCTAGAGTCTGGCGCAACCTTTCCACGCATCAAGGGGGTTTGGTCAAAGTTGATCATTGACGATACCAGCGTACATTGTCATAGTCCAGAAATCTTTCGCAGGTTGTGTTGAACCGCTTGCCAGTCAATTGTTTTGGCGACACCCAATTGTCTTGACTATAGCTTGTCATAGGCGGCATCCCGTTTATTATCCCATAATTCTGACAAAACCAGATCCTCTTGTGCCGTCAGAGCAAGTACGTCTTCTTCCTCCTTTTTCTGACCAGAATCTTCTTTCAAACGTTTGTGCACCGCTTCAAGAACATACTGACGGATGGACATATCATGTTGGGCTGCAGCTATCCTGAGATGGCGTCGGAGATCCAATGGGAGATCGATACTCAGTCTGGCGCGCTTTCCTTGTAGTTGTTCCATGTTGGTTGCCTTTCACAGAATGGGAGTAGAGATAACGCCAAGGCACAAATGTGTCAATCCGTAACGATGCATTGGCGGTATGATTACTCACTATTTTTCTGGTTGGGGGTTGGGTTTTGATCTCATATCTTTTTTGATGGAAATTAATAGATTAAATCAAGACCCCCACAACTACCACTCAACCTCCACGGGGTAATCTCTGATTCGCACTGGCGATAGGTAACTGACGGAGGTGGGTTGAAGGGCTTCTTGGTCTTACGTAATAGGTCTTGTTCTGTCATTATTAAAGTGATATCGTTTTTGCTAACAAGAAAGGGTGGGAACCATGGGCCAAGTAATTGTCCGAAACCTTGATGACCACATCATTGATGCCTTAAAAACCAAAGCTGAAATGCGTGGGCATTCCCTGGAGCAAGAACTCAGAGGAATTTTGGCCGAAGCCGTCAAACCCACAATGAAAGATCGCCGAGCCTTGGTTGATCACATTCGAGCCATGACGCCTTCCATTCCTCAAACCGATTCCACAATTATCCTGCGAGAGGATCGCGATCGGTGATCTTCGTCATCGATGCCAATGTAGGGTTGAAATGGTTCATTGAAGAGCCTCGCTCGGACGCGGCAAGAAAAATTCTTGAACAAGGGAATTCATTCATTGCACCGGACATATTCATTCCAGAAATCTGCAATGTGGTCTGGAAAAAGGTCAAGATTAAGGATATTACAACGGAACAAGGTCAAGCCATTGTGACCAATGTGCCAATGGTCCTTGACTATCTTGTTCCCTCTTCAGAACTAGCGAAGAGGGCCTTTGACCTCGCGGTTCAATTCAATCATCCGGTGTATGACTGCTTGTATCTGGCTCTGGCCGAGCGTGAATCCAGCACGCTTATCACTGATGACGGCAAATTGGTGAAGGTCGCAAAAAAGGCCAAGCTGACCCATTTAGTCCAAGCTCTGTAGCGTGAATGTCGCATAGTTCCATCCCCTCACTCATTGGACAACAGGGCACACATTTAAAGGCGAAAGAAGGTAAGGATGTTCAGAAGACAAACAGTGCCGTTGAACTGGACAAATCTCCACTTATAACGTACAGTATCCTGTACGTATATAAGGAGATCGATTATGGATGCCAACACGTACACCACCGTTCGTGCAAATCTCGCCAGTGCTATGGATCGTGTGTGCAACGACCACGAACCCCTGATCATTACCCGCAATGGACGACAGTCCGTCGTGATGCTTTCCCTCGAAGATTTCAAGGCATTGGAGGAAACCGCATATCTCTTACGCACACCTGCTAACGCCAAGCGTCTTCTTTCCGCCGTCGCTCAATTGAACGCTGGCAAAGGCGTTAGGCGGAAGCTCGCCAAGTGAAACTGCTCTTTGCTGACGAAGCATGGGAAGACTATCTTTATTGGCAAAAGCAAGACAAACGCATGGTCGAGCGAATCAACAAGTTGATACGTGAGACGCAACGCGAGCCCTTCGCAGGAATCGGCAAACCCGAATCTTTGAAGCATGCCCTTGCAGGTTTCTGGTCACGCCGAATAACCGATGAGCATCGCATGGTATATCGTGTAGAGGGTAAGACTCTCATGATCGCCCAGTTACGGTTTCATTACTAAGGACCTGTAAAGAAATAGGTGGTATATTTGTTCTGCTACGGATGCAAAGCGAATTTGGGTCT
The DNA here is from genome assembly GCA_964392595.1 of uncultured Nitrospiraceae bacterium. Classification (GTDB taxonomy): domain Bacteria; phylum Nitrospirota; class Nitrospiria; order Nitrospirales; family UBA8639; genus Nitronereus. The sequence continues at coordinate 1,859 of CAYMQW010000173.1, read as the reverse complement.
GAATCCCGCAAAAATCCAATTTTTGACCTGTTGATGTATGAGAACGACGGTTCGGCTTGATGATCAGCTCTTAAATGAGGCGAAACTGCATGTTGCTAAAACGGGCCGTACTCTTACAGCATTGCTTGAAGATGCTTTGCGAACCTTCCTTGCGATGAAACGTCAGGGTCCAGTCAGGCGTCAGTTGAAGCTTCCCACTTATCATGGGGGTGCCCTTCAGCCTGGAATTGATCTTGACAACAATGCCGACGTGTTAGACGTCATGGAACGGGTAGATGGAACTCGTTGACGTAAACATTCTTGTTTACGCTTACCGAGAAGATGCCCCCAATTACGCGTTATATTGATCCTGATTAGAACGCTGGGTCGAGGCAGAGACAGCATTTGGCATCTGCGATCTTGTTCTCAGTGGATTTCTTCGGGTGGTGACCCATACAAAAGTCTTCAACAGGCCAACCCCAACCTCCATAGCGTTTTCATTTGTGAATGCCATTCGCTCGCGACCCAACTGTGTACTCCTTTCTCCAGGGCCTCGGCATTGGGAAATCTTTGTTCGACTGTGCCGTGAGGCTGGTATCAAAGGCAATTTGGTGCCTGACGCCTATCTTGTGGCTATGGCCATTGAGTCAGGAAGCGAATGGATCACGACCGACCGAGACTACAGCCGGTTTCCCGGACTTCGCTGGAGACACCCTCTGAGTTGAGACAGATTTGGCAGTGTTTCTGGGAATGTTGCTATAGAACCCTAAGCCTGGATAAGCGATTCAAACACAATTCGTGGAGTGGCAAGTGGGGCCCAGCTTAAGATGGTGAGTGTGTCGTCTACATAGTCTGTTGTTCGCATGCCGTTGAGGACACAGGTAATGCCGGGCGTGCTGGCAAGAATCCAGAGGACTTTTCGGGAAATTGGCTCGAGGCGTTTATCTTCAGGCAGAAGGGGATCGATCGTAGCTGTGATCCCTTTAAGGGTAGCACGATTTTTTGCAGCGGCTTCTTTTCGTAAAATAAGAAACAGGGTGAGGAGTTTGGGAATGTAGCGGTTTTGCCAACTTTTCCAGGCAGTGGCTTTGTCTTCACCGAGTTGCTTAGTGACGACCTGGAGGGCTTGATTGATGTGGGGAGCAATCATTTGCGATTCGATTTGATCCCAATGTTCGAGACTTTGGAGTTGAGGTCGAAGGCTGGTGAGCTCTACGGCGAACGAAAAAAAGTCTTTGGGTTCGAGCCCTTTCCCTGAATAAGGGATATGTGGGGCAAAATCCTTCAGAAATTCTTCTTCCAATGTGACCAGGTTTTCATGCTGAGATTCAAATGTGAATTCAACCGGTTCGGTTTGTGGATCGGCTAACCGAATCATGCCCCGATGCTTAGCCGGGATGGCATTGAGAGGCCGGTTCACTAAAACGGCAATCTTTTCCTGTTGCGCGAATTCCAGGACGGTTTGCGTTCCTTCACTTCCAGTGTTGGGAGTGAGCAATGCTCCAGATTCAAACAGATTCATTGGAAGTTGCAATACTCGAAAGGCATGTGATGACTTTCCAAGTGCTTGGGCTGCGGCTTGCGCGCTCTTGAGCATCAGAGACACTGATGTGGCCTCGGGGTCATTGGGCGAAGCCGTGCACGTGTTGGACGAGACACCGTAGAATTGGAGCCTTCCCGCAGTCACTTGTTCTTCAAAATAGGTGAATGCCTGTTGAAGGCGACGATAGAATTCGTTCCGCAATTCCAGGAGTTTCGCATCATCAACGGAAAGTTTTCGATTCTTAGCGTCCGAAAGAAAATATTCCGGATTGTGGAGTAAGCACACGTCGAGCGTGTCCAATCCGAGTCGGTCAAGTGAGAGTGTGAGCTGATCCTCG
>CAYMQW010000172.1:0-5585 GCA_964392595.1 uncultured Nitrospiraceae bacterium | reverse complement strand
GAGTCCTAAGATTGATTCAAAGAATCCTTTTTCTGCATGGCCGGTGGCGATCGTGTTGGTGCCGAGTCCCCGGGGGTTCAAATAAAATTCGTTGACCAACACCAAGACCCGTTTGACCCCAGCGCTGGCTGACCGGACCGACATCGTGGCACCGGTAATATTAATGATATCCCGATTGATGCGGACGGGGTCTTGAGCAGTCTTCCCTTCATATTGATAATTAAATCGTTTTCTGGCGATTTCATTGCCGCGTCCTTCGCGGTACACCAGGACTTCGAAATTGATGACCTCGCCTTCGGTATCAACCGCTACCATGTAGGTAATGGGACGATGCTTGCCGATGGTATTTTGGACAATAGCGTACCCGTCGATGTTCCCTTTGGTTTCACCAATATAGACGTCGAAGGAGGTTTCAGGAAATTTCCATCCAATGGTTTGTTCAACCAGAGATTTTTGTTCAGGGGTTAATGGGAGTGTTTCTTTTCTGATCGTTTCTGATTCCGGAAACATCACTTTTGCGGCTTCTTCTTCTGTGAAATAAATCTCAATATGTCCAAGTTCTTCTGGCGTGAGCCAGCGTTTAAGATCTTGGTCATAGATCCGTTCAGGAACGTTTTCCTCTGCATGTGCCACAGCGATGAACAGGCACAAACAGAGACCACAGATGGCCGAACGCCTGAATGATGAATGGATTAGCTGAGAATAGTGCATCCCTTGGCCCTCAGTTGATTGGATATTCTGTTGGCTAGCCGTTGTTCCTCTTCTTCGATCGGAGGAATTCGCCGCCAGGGGTTTGATTGGGATTGAACGCCCATTGAGGAAAAAATTTCTCTGTCTTGCTGAACGACAATGTGTGTTCCGGGCGGCTCTGGGGTGATGTTGATGAAAAATCGAGCCCGTTCCTGATTGGAATCTCGCGCAAAACTCTCAAAGAGGGAAAACCCTGACTTTGTTTTCGATGCCAATCCTATCCACTCAGTTTCGATAAGACCATCTTCTTGGCCAATTCGTCTGATTTCAAATTCGTCCACGCTGGCTAAGGCTACTGACCAAGCTTGATCAAAACCACATGAGGTGGTGACCTTAGGTGTGTACAACATGCTTCCACACCCTAAGGTCACCAAGACGATACCGAGAAATAATACGATAAAGTGTCGTCCTCGCATCATGATTCATTCTCAGCTACTCATGCACTCCTTAATAAATTAGAAATATGTGGCTACTGAAACTTGCCAGCCATTATTTGAAGTCCGGCTTTGGGAATCCGAAATGGCTTCGCCATTCATCGTGTAGGCGAATTTTATGACGGAATCCTCAACTGGTCTAAAGTTGAAGCCTAAGGTCACACGCTTCAAGTCGTTGGTGTTTGTGCTGATATCAGCATTGGTATCAGCTTCGCCGTAACGAACAATCGCGGTAAAGGTAGACCCATCAGAGAAGTGAGTGGGTGCCATCTTTTTGAGAAATTCTGGCATAAAATGGTAATTGCCCTGGACATAGAATCCTTCCATTGTCGCGGGGGGAAGACCGGAGGAGGCTAAGGGGTTCCCTCCCTCAATACTCACCCATGCCGCTTCTCCTTGGATTTCAAAAGGGCCACGTTGAAGGTTCCCATCAATGGCGAGGATGGTCAAATAATTTTTATCCGCGTCATCCCATGTTCCATGGTGAAGGGATCCTGCGACCTCCACACCAAGGAGGGGGCTGACAGCAATGCGGGCGACAATGGCTTTGTTATCATTATTGTCTGTTTTGAAGCTCCCTCGAATTGACCGTAAGCCATTACCTGCTGTGAAGACCGATGAGGTTGTCCGAGATACCACGCCCAACCCGGCAACTGTGTCTGATGTTGAGGTATCATCTCCATCAAATCCTTGAGTGATGTAAAATTCATAGTCGACTTTGGCGAGGCGAGTTGGATAAAAGGTTCCATAAATCCCAAGCCCCGATTCCGCAAAGGTCGATGGGATAATCAAGCGACTCACCATGGGCCTCAGAGGTAGGTCGTTCAATGGCGAGTCATGGATAAGGTTAAATCGACCCAACGGGATCAGCAGAATTCCCCCACGAAGGTTGAGCCAGTCTTGGATTCGATAGTCCATTGTGGCGAATTCAATTTTGACATCGCCATCGCCCTGGTTGCTTTGTGGCCCACCATGTTCAAGCTCTACTTCCGCGGCCACACTGATTCGATCAGTGACCTGTGAGTAAAAGAATGGAACAAAACGTTCTTGATCGAATTCAAGCCCATCACCACAATCTCGAGCTGCTCCCGCGCAATCCGTGAGTGTGAAATCAATGTAACCACCGACGATGGTTTTGGGGGCTTTGACAAACGGTTTCGCGTAAATGGTGCGACCACCCTGAAGGCCACTTCCACCGGTAAATGTATCCCCAAACCGTTGTACTCGTTTGGAGGTATCACCCAAAGCAGGCATTCGTTCAGAAAGATCAAGAGCTGGCGGATTAATCTGGGTCATGCCTCCGCCCATCATTTGCTGTTTGGTGTACCAATCTTGAAACATTTTTTGTATTTGTTCTTCTTGGGCCGGTGTAAACTCTTTCCCGTCGGCCCAGGCACTGGTTTGTGGAACAATCATGAGGGCCAACATTGCCCCCGCAATCAACAATCGTTTCATGAGAACGACCTCCAATTGTTGTTGGGGACTCTGATGGTCCTCAGCGTCATTAAAAGGGACTCTTGTGGTCCTCAGTTTACATTCTGGTGTGTCGTGAATTTCAAAACCTCATTTGGGCAAGTTGGTCATGTCATTGGTTTCTTAACTTCCGCATGGAGATATGCTGACTTCATGTTCCTTGAAACTGGCATAGGGAATAGACACAATGCGCTTGCACCGTTTGCATTTGAATTCGAGATTGTCCCCACGAATTTTTGCAATGAGATGGCCACATTCACATCTTGCCTCACTCGCCTGAAGTGGCCGTTCTGGAAGACTATTTTTTATTTCTGAACTCATTGAATTAAAACGAAAAATAGGATATTTATAAGAGTTAAATAAAAATTAGTATGATATTTATTCTCATTTAAATTGATTTTGATAACTATTATTAATAACGAATTTGTATCCGTACTGTCAACATCATTCTTCCACAAAAGAATCGTCATGCAACCTGTTGATTTACATGAATAAATCTGGACGGAAATAGCCAGTGAACGTATATTTCATTAGAGATATCCTCTGCTTCTACGATCACAAACACGCGATGAATTTCCATGAATCATACCGATTTGAGAGAGAGATGTTTTATGGCCGTGAATGCACTCTCAGGAAATGATGCGACAGGTTTCTTCCGTTATGCGTAAACTCTTGGGTTCTGTATTCGGGTGTGTGTTGGTCTTGGGGCTGATTGGATGTGGTGCTTCTCCCCATTTGGTCAAACGTGGCCAAATGCATATGGGGACCTTGGTTTTTATCACTGCCGTGGCATCGGACGAACAGATTGCCCACGACGCCGTTCAAAAGGGATTTGCCGAAATTCACCGGTTGGAAGAAATCCTGAGTACGTGGATTCCTGAAAGTGAGCTCTCGAGAGTCAATGCGAGTGCAGGGCGGACAGCCATCGCAGTGAGCCCGGAGACCATGGAAGTCTTGGCGAAATCCATCGAAATGGATCGTTTGACCGAAGGTGGCTTTAACATTGCCATTGGCCCCGCTGTCGAAGCATGGAATGTGAGCCGAGAGGGGCGGATTCCCACACAAGGAGAGTTGGATGCTGTTCGGCCTTTACTTCACTTAGAGAATCTCCTATTGGATAAAGAATCACGCACAGTGTTCCTTCGCGAGCCAGGGATGCGCGTGGATATTGGAGGCATTGGCAAAGGTTATGCCGCTGATCTCGCGGCCCATGTTATGCAACAAGCAGGAGCTACTGCGGGGGTGGTTGCGATCTCAGGCGATATCAAGACGTTTGGCCGGATGCCTGATGGAGAACGGTTCGTCTTTGGCATTCAACATCCACGTCAGGAGGGTAGGTTATTAGGACAGTTGGAATTGGAAGATGAGGCAGTGTCCACAGCCGGAGATTATCAGCGCTATTTTATGAAAGACGGGGTTCGGTATCATCACATCCTCGATCCGCAAACGCTTCAACCGGCTCGTGCATCCCAAAGCGTCACGGTGGTGGCGAAGGAAGGTGTGCTTGCCGATGGATTGGACACCGGCATTTTTGTGATGGGCCCGAAAAAAGGAATGGCGCTGATCGAGAGCCTTGATGGAGTCGAGGGCGTGATTGTCGGGGAAGACGGGGAGGTCTTTATATCGTCCGGGTTGAAAGGGCGATTGCTTTTGATTAGTCCATAGATGTGGTTAGGCCGTATAGAGTGTGGGCGAGGGCAACATGTTGTGCACAAAAAAAATGATTTTCATCAAAGATTATCCCTCCCCTTTGTAAGGGGAGGCGAGGTGGGGTAGAGAGCCCGGGAAAAAAGAACAGGCCACGGGCACACTGAAAAAGGTCGGATGGGGTTGGAAATAAAACTGCTGATGTTGTGGCGGATCTGGATGGGTGTACAAAGGCGGTGAGTGAAAACCGACAGAAGCTACCCATACGATTTGGAGAAGAGCCAAAAAAGGGGCCGACATCGGCCCCTTTTTTATTTCATCTCATGCAGTTTCAAGAATTAATAATTGCCGTTTCCTTTTCCACTACGGGAATATCCGCTGGCGTGAGGTGTGTTGTCGCCATGAGATTTAATCCGTTCGTGAACTTTATCCATCCGTGATTGTTGCTCTTCTGACAACACGGCTTTGGCGTCCCGTTTGGCTTTGATCGAGGCCATGTTCAAGTCAGCTTTAAATCCATATACGTTTTTGATGTTTCTCTCAATGTCTCCAAGGCTGGATTTATCGTCGCGTAGTAACTCATGCAGGTCGATATTGGCCAGTTGAACCTTGGCTTTTATATTGATCCGATCTTTTCTGTAATTCGTTCTCACATCCCGCAGTTGCTGTTCCTGCTCGTCCGTGACGCTCATCCCATCCTTGAATTTCAAAATATGGTCGATGAATTCGGTCGCGCCTTGATGTGTGCCTGGGTGGGTGGAACTCCCTCCCTCATGTCCCATCCCTGTGTGATCTTCTTCATGTCCCGACATCGCCTTACTATAAGTCCCACTGTGTCCAGAAAATTTGGCATGGTGAGAATCTCCCATTCCCGGGTAGCCCTTAGAATAGTGCTTGTCTCCAGGGACCCTTGTCTCCATGTGTGCAGAGCCATTTCCACTATGGTGTTTGTTCGAGTAACTTGAATCTCCATGAGGTGATCCATGTGGAGAACTGTCGGAGGATGCCAGTGTTGGGCCTGCCAGGGCTAACACGAAAACGCTAGAGAAAGAACAAACTGAATACCAGGAAAATGTCGTGATTCCTGTGAACCTCATAATCGAGTCCTCCTTTTACATTTGAGCAAGGCGTGTGAATGGAAATGAGATGGGTGCATGGATGTATGATGTCACTCAATGACCCTCACATCATTATAAATCTCTGAGCGAAAAGAAGCCAATGGTTGTTACCTTAGGACCCGCGAGCAAATAACTTGACCAATCTCGCATCCAATCTTCGGGC
>CAYMQW010000171.1:0-5595 GCA_964392595.1 uncultured Nitrospiraceae bacterium | reverse complement strand
AAATGAAAAGGTAGAACTGCAGACGGCGTAAATCTACATTAACTGGAAAAGGGTGACATCGAGTAATACTCTCTAGTGCTAAATTTAATCATAGTAATTTATCCTCAACTAATGCTGCCCCTTTTGGTGAAAGATATACCACTTCAGATTCAGGGTCATGTTCTATTAGTCTTTCTTTATGTAGTCCTGAAAGGACTCTGGGCCTAAACATACTGGGGGCGTATTCCACCCAGGAACAAAGATCTTCTGAAAGAATAGCTAAATTTGGCTCTGAGTAAAGCAAAAGCAAGACTTGTTGTTTTGCACTAAGCCCTTCTCGTAATACGCGCTTTTTACCAGCGATTTCCCAAACTATTGGCAAATTCCTAAAAGAGATGCCATCAACGATGTCCTGGGCTTCTTCAAGAGATAGTTTGTGAAAAATACGAATAAGCTCACAAACAATCCAATCTGCATTTCTTGCAATCGTCATTGCGTCGATCTTATTTGCATCAATATCACCACCAACATGACCGATGCCACGTTTGTTACGTAAGGTGTAAAGAAAAACAACTGCCCTTGGAAGAATAATTCGAATAGATTCAATCGATGCCGATTTAGAACTGGTTACAAGTTTTCGGCACTCATCCGCCATATTTTGAATTTGTTGACCAAATGGTGTCGAATTTCCAAATACTTCGTGCTGAAGCAACCGAATCATTACCTCACAAAACTTTCCTCCACTAATGCCCGTTGAGTCGAATCTTGATTCTGCTTGATTCCGCTTGATCTCAAGATACGTATCAATAAGCTTCTTTCTAAATTTAGATGGAATGTTTGCAAGAGCTTGATCAAGCAAGAGGTTATGGATTTTGGTATTCGTACTGCCCATCGGTGTTTTTCCCTCGCTTCAATAATTTTTCGCGAACCATTCTGGCAAGTTTCCCCGAAAACTCATTCTGCTTGAATTTTCTGGCAAGGTTATGCTCACAATGTTCGACAATATCTCCAATTGATTTTGGTTTTTTGAAAAATCCATCCGTGAGTAGATTGCTGAGTGTCGCAGGGGCTCCGGAACCACTAGCACGCTTTGGAGTCTTTTTCTTAACGTCTTGTTCAACGGTTTTCTCCTTACTCTTCCTCTTAGTTTCACTCTTCGTTGAGGTATTCGGAATTTGGTTTCCTAGATCAACTCTATTTTCTTCAGGAGGCTCAAATCCAAAGACCAACTCAACAATGCGTAATTGGACAGCCTCGGATTTAAACGCGTTAACGACTTCAGCAAGTTCTTTCAACTGCTTCTTTACTTCGTCAAAGTTGTTAATCACAGATTCCCTCCTAATTTCAGGAAAGCCTAAATATGGCTAAATAAAAATTGGGTGCCAAAAGTTTTTGATTTATCAGGGCCGAGGTTTGTATGAAAAAGAAACTCCCTAGTATTATAGGGTCTTTTGTAATCCCAATCAAAAGTCTTTTTGTACTCTCGCCTTGGGCGTGGCTGAGCCATAGGACCGAATCCGACATTTTGGCGAGGGCTGTCTGAGCGGAGCGGGGTTCCACGCCATGATGATTCGGTTCTGTGGATCAGGAACCCTGGAGGGGCCGCGCACGGGCGGAAATGGTTTTGGGTCCTTTTGCCGAAACAAAAGAGCCTGTCCTGAGTCCGTCGAAGGAACCTCGGCCGCCGGGGCGAAACCCGGCTATTAAAAAAGAGATTTCTCCTTTTAGATGAAATAACAGAGGTAGGTGGAAAGATGCAGGCACTGTTTTATAACTCAAAAACCAAGCATAATATGAGTTATAGAAATTGGCCTTATAACTCATGACTTTGAAGAAGCCCAATAACTATTTCCCCCCTGGCCATTTCCAATTCCGAATCTCCGGCAAGTCCTCCCCATGTTTTACAATATATTCTTTGTGCTCAATGAGCTTATCTCGGACGGCTTGTTTGACGTAGGCTGCGTGATAGCCAAGCTTGGGAACACGGTCAATTACATCTTCCACGAGGTGAAATCGGTCCAAGTCATTTCGCACCACCATATCAAACGGCGTGGTGGTCGTGCCTTCTTCTTTATACCCCCGAACATGGAGATTACGATGATTCGTTCGGCGATAGGACAGCCGATGAATAAGCCAAGGATACCCATGAAACGCAAAAATTATCGGTTTATCGGTGGTAAAGAGTCCGTCAAACTCTCGATCGGATAAGCCGTGCGGGTGTTCATTTTGGGGTTGGAGTTTCATGAGATTGACGACATTAATGACGCGCACTTTGAGATCTGGAAGGTAATGTCGCAGAAGATCCACCGCTGCCAGTGTTTCTAACGTAGGAACATCTCCAGCACAGGCCATGACCACATCGGGTTCGGCACCTTTATCGTTGCTGGCCCACTCCCAAATTCCAATGCCCGCGGTACAGTGCTTGATGGCGGCATCCATATTCAGATACTGAAGTTCCGGCTGTTTCCCGGCAACAATCACATTGACAAAATTGCGGCTTCGGAGACAGTGGTCGGTCACACACAGTAAACTATTGGCATCCGGTGGGAGATACACCCGAATGACTTCGGCTCTTTTGTTCACGACATGATCGATAAACCCCGGATCTTGATGCGAGAAACCGTTGTGGTCCTGTCGCCACACATGTGACGAGAGCAGATAGTTCAGAGACGCAATGGGTTGACGCCAAGGAATATCCTGGCCCGTCACTTTGAGCCATTTCGCATGTTGGTTGAACATGGAGTCAATGACGTGGACAAACGCTTCGTACGTGTTAAAGAAGCCATGTCGCCCTGTGAGCAAATATCCTTCGAGCCACCCTTGGCAAGTGTGTTCACTCAAGATTTCCATGACACGGCCATCTGCTGCGAGGTGGTCATCTTCAGGCAACGTACTTCCCATCCAGGCACGATTGGTCACCTCGAACACGGCCCCTAATCGATTCGAGGCTGTTTCATCCGGGCCAAAAATACGGAAGTTTTTTTGCTTCTGATTGTATTTCATGACATCTCGAAGAAATTGTCCCATCACTCGTGTGGCTTCGGCCACGACCTGTCCGGCTTTGGGGACTTTGACTGCGTACTCGCGAAAGTTAGGCATTTGTAAGGCCTTGAGGACCAGCCCACCATTGGTATGGGGATTCGAACCCATCCGCCGAACTCCATGTGGGGCGAGTTCAGCAAGTTCCTGTTTCAACTTTCCATCCTCATCAAACAAAGTTTCTGGCTTGTAGCTTTTCATCCAAGTTTCAAGGAGTTTCAAATGAGATTTCTTTTTCGCAATGCCTGAGAGTGGGACTTGGTGTGACCGCCAATACCCTTCGGCTTTTTGTCCATCTACTTCTTTCGGGCCGGTCCAACCTTTTGGCGTTCGCAAAATGATCATGGGCCATTGCGGCCTTGGTACATTTCCCTTGCTTCGGGCTTCATGTTGAATACGCTGAATTTTGAGAATGGCATTGTCGACGGTCTCCGCCATCAACCGGTGCATGGTCTTGGGATTATCGCCTTCGACAAACAAGGGTTCATAGCCATACCCGATAAACAGGCTTTCTAGCTCCTTGTGCGGAATTCGAGCGAGCACCGTAGGATTGGCAATTTTGTACCCGTTCAAGTGAAGGATGGGGAGTACCGCTCCGTCCGTAGCGGGATTGAGAAATTTGTTCGAATGCCATGCCGCGGCCAGTGGTCCGGTTTCAGCTTCGCCGTCACCCACGACACACGATACGATGAGATCCGGATTGTCTAAAGCCGCGCCAAACGCATGAGACAGCGCATACCCCAGTTCACCTCCCTCGTGAATGGACCCTGGCGTCTCGGGTGCCACATGGCTCGGGATTCCTCCGGGAAACGAAAATTGCTTGAACAGCTTTTTCATCCCTTCGGCGTCTTGTGAGATGTCGGGGTAGACCTCGCTATACGTACCTTCGAGATAAGTGTTGGCCACTAACGCTGGGCCGCCATGCCCAGGTCCAGCGATGTAAATCATATTAAGATCGTGTGCGTTGATCACACGATTCAGATGGACGTAAATGAAATTGAGGCCTGGGGAAGTTCCCCAATGCCCTAGCAGTCTAGGTTTCACATGCTCAAGGCGTAGAGGCTTTCGGAGAAGAGGATTGTCGAGTAAATAAATCTGACCGACGGAAAGATAATTCGCCGCTCGCCAGTACGCATCCATGAGTTGGAGTTGGTGTGAAGAAACCGGTTCTCGCTTATGGGGGGAAACCCGCATATATTCCTCCGAGTTAAAAGATGATCGTGTGTGTCTAACGTTTTTTAGAAATGAAAGTGCTTCACAATTTTAGACGTATCAATTATGAGTCTTGTTTACTAGCACGGGTCAGACAGTTTACAGTTTCTCGGGCGATACTCATCTCCTCATCAGCCGCAACGACATACGCGGGAAGCCTGGGTTGCTCAGGGCTAATACACGCAGCCGTGCCCGGCGAAAGATTGATGGCATCTTGGTTACGCGTTGGGTCGAGTTGTAGGCCACACCATTCCATATTCCGGCAGATGCGATTCCGAATTTCTGGTGAAGATTCCCCAATCCCTCCCCCAAAGATGATCGCATCCGCTCCGCCGAGGGCTGCCAGATAGGCCCCGAGGTATTTCCGTGCTCGATAACAGAAAAGATCAATCGCCAGAGTTGCCCGTTCATCGTGCTCAACAATCATTGCGTCCAGAAGCACGCGCATATCTTGTGATTGCCCAGAAACTCCCAAGAGTCCTGATTCGTGATTCAACCAGTGTTCCACTTCAACACAAGACACATTCTCCTTTTGAGCGAGATAGTTCACAATCGTTGGGTCAAGATCGCCTGAGCGTGTCCCCATCACGAGCCCTTCTACTGGGCTGAACCCCATCGACGTATCGACGGATCGTCCGCCGTCGGTTGCGGTTATCGAACACCCATTTCCCAAATGCAATGTTATGACGCGGTCTTGTTGGTGTGTGGGGCCCTGGAAGGCGACATAGCCTTGAATGAGTGACGCGTGGGCGATGCCGTGAAACCCATACCGTTTAATGCGATGTCGGGTCGCTAATTCATGAGGAATGGCATAAGTCGAAGCGACGTGTGGCATGGAATGATGAAACGCTGTATCGAAGATACATACCATCGGCACGTGTTCTCCGAGTATGGCTTGGGTTTCTCGAATGCCCTTGAGTGAAATTGGATTGTGAAGTGGAGCGAGTTCACTGAGGTCTTCCAACGTGGACATGACTTGCTGATCCACTACGATGGGATCAGTGAAGACATCGCCACCATGAACAAAACGATGACCTACCGCGTCGATCGTCGATGGGGCGAGTTCCTCATACCGCTCAAGGAGATCGAAAGTTTTCCGGATCCCTTCGCTGTGATCTGAGACCGCAAGGTTCTCGTTGAGCGGGGGATGTTGTGGTCTTGTAAGTCGAATAGCCGACTGAGGAGAACCAATTCCATCGATATGGCCTCGTGCCAAGGGTGTAGGATCGATATGGCCCGGGCTTGCATCCGTTACGACGAACTTAATGGACGAGCTTCCAGAATTTAAGGCCAAGACCTTCATGTAAGGACCTGAGAGAAAATACCTTGGACAATATCGCGCCAAGATTTGGGTCGGATTTGGAC
>CAYMQW010000170.1:0-5620 GCA_964392595.1 uncultured Nitrospiraceae bacterium | reverse complement strand
GTGTCGACCAATGTGACGTTATTGGCATTTGTGATCCCCACGGTGCTGAAGTCATTACTGGACGTGTCGAGTGTAATGTTGTTTGCGGAACCGGCGGCAAGGGTGGTGATCCCCGTAATGATTAATGTGCCCGAGTCTGTGATCGCGCCACTGGTTGAGACGTTGAGTGTGCCTGAGACGGTGGAGGCACCCAGGTCGAGAGCATTGGTATCGGTGATAGCGACATTGTTGCCGCTGGTGATGCTGAGTGTGCTGAAATCGCTGGCCGCCTCATCCAACGTAATGTCATTGCCGGCTCCCGCAGCAATGGTGGTCGTGCCGGTGACGGCGAGGGTACCAGAGTCGGTGACGGTTCCACTCGTATTGACAGCAAGGGTGCCTGAGACGGTAGACATGCCTAAAACAAGAGCATTGGTGTCTGTGATGGACACATTGTTCCCACTCGTAATACTTACGGTGTTGAAATCATTGGTCGCCGTATCGAGCGTTATGTTATTCCCAGATCCAGCGGCAATCGTGGTGGTGTTGGTGACGTCTATAGTGCCGGAGTCGGTGACGTCACCACTGGCGGTGATTCCAAGGGTGCCTGAAATGGTTGAAGCGCCCAGATCGATCCCGTTGCTGTCTCTTAGCGTGACGTTGTTCCCGGTCGTCACCTGAACCGTATTAAAATCGTTTCCAACACGATCCAGTGTAATATTGTTTCCAGCTCCAGCAGACAAGGTGGTCGTGCCTGATACAGATATATTCCCAATATCTTCGATCAATCCGTTGGCCGTGATACTGAAGTTCCCTGAGACGGTTGAGGTGCTCAGGTTAATCCCATTGGTGTCTCTCAAGGTGACATTGTTTCCACTGGTAATGAACACACGATCGGCGAAGTCGTTTCCGGCCTCATCTAGGGTAATATCATTCCCGCTCCCGGCGGCGATGGTCGTTCGACCCGTAATTCCTAGATTTCCTGAATCTGTCACGGCTCCTCCTGCCGTCACATTTAGGTCTGAACTGATGGTTGACGTCCCCAGGTCAATGTCATCGGTATCAACTAACGTGACATTATCAGCCGCTGAGACGACTACGGTATTGTAGTCATTGGAAGCAAAATCTAAGACAATATCAGCGCCACTGGCCGATAACGTGGTCGTGCCCCCTACGGAGTTCGCACCCGAATCCGTAATATTGCCACCGCTCGCAGTCACGCTCAGGGTGCCCGTCCCGGTTGTCACATTCTTATAATCGACAGTAGTGCCAGCCGTCATGCTGACGTTTCCATTGTTGCTTGTGATCCCACCATTAGCCCCACCGAAGCTGATGCTTCCACTCGTGGCCGTCATGGTAACGCCCAATTGATTGTTCGTCGAGGAAATCAACTCATTGACGGCGATACTGCCAGCAGCAGAAAGGGTAAGGGTGGCGTTCCCCCCCGCTGTTTTGGTGATAGAGTCTGTCACGGTAATATCGCCATTTTGAGAGCCTGAGGCTCCGGTGTTAATGGTGACATCGGTGCCGCCATTCAGTGAGGTCTGGATCGTTCCTCGATCCGCAACTGCGGTATTTCCGGTCGGCGTAAAGGTGTTGGGTGAGCCACTATCAAACGCCCCATTACTGGTGGCCGCGTTTTGGATTGTGACGTCACGTGGGTCCAAGAGCCATTCACCCGCTACTCCGTTGGGGGCACTGGCATCCACGCTGGCCCCGATTACTTCGAGATATTCTTTTCCTGAGGTTTCAACCAGTCCACCATTTCCTGATTGACTTCCGCCTGTGGCGCTGATTGAGCCATAAAACTTTGTCACTTCATCAGCCCACACTACCACGGTTCCGCCATCACCCTCGGTGACGGCATCGGCTCGAATGGTCGCTTCTTCCGCAACATACGTGGCTTTCGCATTCGGTTCGGGGCCTTGGCCTTGATAGTTTCCGCCAATGAGAATGGTGCCTCCGCCTGAATCACCCGAGGCATCGATGTAGGCCGTCTCTTCACCGTTGTAGGCAAACAATCCGACTTTTTCTCCAAGGATCACTACTTGACCGCCAGATTCCCCTTCGTCGTACCCAGACGCGTCAATGAGGCCCGCCACTTCGACAATACCGGCTTTTCCTCCATTGAGGATAATTTCTCCGTTGTGCTCTTGGATCGTTTGGGCTTGGATGATGCCGTTCATGTTGATTACGGTATCGAGAGCATTTTGGGCCGTGGCGACTGATATATAGACTCGTCCCCCATCGGCTGTGATGTTCCCAGAATTGGTGACCAGGGACTGAGGTGATTCCACCTCCATCCCGGTGATTTGACCAAGGATGGTGTCGTCTATGGCTAATTGCACGAGCTGGTCCCCGTACAAGTCCAGGGTGTAATTGTTGCCGGAAACGAGGCTGACACTGCCTAATCGAGCTGTAATGGTCCCGGAGTTTTCGACCCATGGGGCTACGAGCGCAACCAGGCCTCCCTCATCCACAGTGATTTCACCCATGTTTACTATCCCGGCATTGGTGTCTAAGGAGGCGGAGAATTCAAAGTGCCCGGCCATGAAATCCGCGTTGGTGATATTTGAAGTTGTTGCCAGGAGGCCGGCCACGTCTACACGAGAATTCGCACCAAAGAGAATACCGTTGGGATTGATCAAGAAAATACGCCCATTAGAGGTTAGTTGTCCTAAGATCTGCGAGGGATCTCCTCCGGTCACCCGATTTAAGGAAATGGATCCACTCGAGGGTTGTTGAAAATTGGTGTGCTCATTGTTGGCAATGGAAAAACTTTGCCAGTCCAAAACCGCGCGATCAGAACTTTGAATAATATCTAGGCGTGTGGCTGATGTTTGAGTAATGGTCGCGGAACCTTCGACCACGACTCCTCCCTGCGGATTCGCCCCTGCACGGAGCGGCCAACCCACACTCATGAGGCTGGCTATGGCGAGTAGCAGTGACCAGTAAAGGAGCAAGTGCCACCCATTTTTGAATTTGCCGTTTCTTATGTTATTCATCACTGGATTTCTGCCTTCGATGGTAGAAGTTTCTGCCAGATATACAAAATTTTTACTAGTTAAAAATACTTATTGTTAAGAGTAAGCCTTTTCTTTCGATACATACCTAATTTTTTCATTTATCGGAACGGGGTGTGAGTAAACTTAAGTGTCTTGGCAAGCCTAGGGTTGGATGAAGCGTGATCCGTGAAGCGTGAAGAAAAACGTCGCTCGTTGCTTGTCGCTCGTGGAGAAGAAGCGGAGCTCGTCTCCTGTTCTTTTACTAGCGACGAGCAACCAGCGACGAAACAGGGCATTCAACTGCTGAATTCGGGTTAACACGATCGGGACGCCCTGGGCTGAGGGTGGGGCGGGAAAGTGTCAGCCTAAAATTGTCCGACGAGACTAAAGAACGCTCGTGGAGAATTCGGATCGCCACCACGTGAGTTGACAGCTCCGGCAAGGGGTTGAGCGATTTCGACGTAGCCGGAAATATATTGGTTGATGGTTCCCCTCAAGCCGATTCCTACCGCATCGAGAGTATTATTGGAGTCGGTCCCTGGAGGATCAGCGCGGTTCCAGACAGCGCCGAAGTCATAATAAGTATACACTTGATACCATTGAAGCCATGCCAGGTTTACAGCGTTTCCAAATTGCAGTTCTGTTTTGAGTGCTATTCCAGAATCTCCCAGCTTCTCAGAAGGGTCATAGGCACGGACATACACTGGTCCGCCAATACCAAATTCTCGAGAGGCCAATAAGGGATCAAAGGCATATTGTCCTGCAAGTCCCACTAACCCTGATAGACCAAATGGGAGAGGTTGAATATGGATGAATTCCCCACGAATTTTTGTGAAGTCACTTTGTCCGTTAGCTCGTGAAAGGTTTGCAGATCCAGTTTGTGTTTCATTGAAGATGTTCAGCCCTTGAGTGACCTGAAATGTGGCTTGATTCGCACCTCCAAGGCTATCCAGCTTGTTTAAAATAGCCCCGAAGCGAAGGGCGCGAATACGGTCCCGGGTAAGAACGGTCAATCCGTTAAACAGGTCGCTGCTGTTATTTTGAAACAGAAACGATGCCGAGACCCATAGACTGGTGGCTCTCGATCGTAAAATGGGATGAACAATGGTGAGGTCAAACCCTTCACTCTCGTTTTCTATTCCCAGACTTTTGAGGCTCCCACCTGGTTCAGACCTGCTAAAGGTTCCAACCAGACTAATTTTTGTTCCTTCACTTCCAATGACCTGAGCGATATTGACATCGATGAATTTGAGTTCGTTGGTCGATTGGGGCGTCGTGGCGAATCGAAATCCCACCTGTTCATACAATCCTAAAGGAGAGTTCACTTGGCCACCAACCAATAGTTGGAGTGGTCCAACAAAGGAGTTGCCGCGATTATTGAATTCACCTAGGACATCGAACGGTTTGTGACGGAGAACAATAACCAAATCCGAAGCGCCTTGTTGAGTTGGGGAGCGCCGGAGTACTGATTGTGCAGTCACGCCTGGGAGGTCATTGATGAGCAACAAATACCGTTCCAAGGTTGTCGAGCGTAATGGGCGATCTTTCGACAATTTTTGGGCATAGCCTTCTAAGATTGATGCCGAGCCTCCAATTTGCCCTTCAATAAGGACCCGATGGATGAACCCCTCAAGAACCCGCAATACTACAACACCTTGGGAAATACGTTGTGCAGGAACGATGGCACGGGAAAGAATATATCCATCTGCTCGGTACTTCGCCGTCATAGCGATGGTGACGGTTTGAAGATCGGCGAGGGACACTTCCTGCCCAATGAAGTCTTGCCAAAGCGGCTGAAGCTCGGCTTCGGTGTAGACCGTCGCTCCTTCGAGTTTGATATGTGTCAACATAAGCAGAATGTCTGGGCTGGGCTTGGGTTTTGGTTCTCCGTCATCCTTTTTTTCCACGGGAGGAGCTTCGCGTCGTGGGATTGAGGGAGGTTCAAATCGTTTTTCTAGCCTTCCCGGTTCGGTGGAGCCTGGAATAGAAGACGGAGGCGTTTGGGTGTGACCATTCAGAGTCGAACCAAGGAAAGATGAAAGGAAAAGGAAAATTATTAGGTGAGCCCTTAGCCCATTATGTTGGAAGCAATATACATGTTTGACCAGGGTTGGCCTGGTTGGAGAGAAGTTCATAAGAAGTGCTTCCACTGCTTGTATGATCGACGACTCCATGGGTTGAAGGGGGAGTCGAAATATGAATTCCTACGGGGCCCGTCCCCGGATGACGTTTTTGTGATTCTCGCAGGGATGAGTGAACGTTTTATCAATATCAGGAGATTATTGTGTTCCCCCTTTCTACAACAATCTGGTAGGGCATGGAAAGGGAAATCCTTCCTTGGAGTTATTACTTAGGGTCAGATTCGATTTAAGGAGAAACTCTGAAAACTTTCAATCTCAAATCGGCTGTTTTGCGCCCAACTGCCGTTTCTAGATTGAAATAAAAACGGATCCAACCGGCTTGCGTAATCTTCCTCTCATTCGGTGCTCGTTCGTAGAGTTCTACTCTTCCTTAGGGCTCGCGCAAGAATAACTTCCTCTGTTTGGGCGTCGATCCATCCCGTCTGCCGGCGTTGCTCGTCTTTTCCATACGAGGAGTATGCGCAGTCCTCGCGCCTTGCCAGACAGGTGTCTCAG
>CAYMQW010000169.1:0-5664 GCA_964392595.1 uncultured Nitrospiraceae bacterium | reverse complement strand
GAACGTCCCTTTACGGCCCTGGTGCTTGGTTTGACGATGGATCGAGACGCGCTCTATCTTCGCATCGAAGAACGAGTCCACATTGAAATTGAAAAAGGGTTAGTGGAAGAAACGCGCCGGCTTCTTTCCCAAGGATATGTGCGAAGTCTAACGTCAATGAAAAGTTTGGGCTACCGACAAATGGCGGGTTTTCTGGAAGGCGAATATGACTTTGATGAAGCCGTGCGCCGGCTCAAGCGGGATACGCGTCATTTTGCCAAACGACAAATGACGTGGTTCCGGAAAGAACCTCAGATCGAATGGATTACGGTGTTGCCCGATGAATCTTTGTCCACCATCATGACTCGAATGATGGAACAGGTGAGTAAATTTCTCACAGGTCTGGAATGTCATGAGGATTCCAAAACAATAAATTTGAAATCCGAATCTCGGCATACGAAACAAATCAAAAATTCGAATGTTTTACACATATCAGGATAAATTTGTTTCGAATTTATTTTGGTCATTTTGTCATTGAAATTTGTTTCGGGTTTCGATATTCGCGTTTCGGATTTGTTCAACTTATTTTTGGGTAGAGCTTTATGACTATAGCGGTAAAACCTCGAGCAGATATTGCCGTAATTGGTGGCAGTGGTCTGTATGAAATGGAAGGGCTCACTCGCGTTCGTGAAGTACGGATGTCCACGCCTTTCGGGAAGCCGTCAGATGCTATCATAATTGGAACACTTGCCGGACAACGAATCGCGTTTTTATCACGGCATGGTCGAGGGCATCGGATCAGCCCCTCGATGATTAACTATCGAGCCAATATCTATGCCCTCAAATCTCTTGGGGTCTCCAGGATCATTTCCGTCAGTGCCGTTGGGAGCATGAAGGAACATATTGAACCGGGGCATCTCGTCTTGCCGGATCAGTTTATTGATCGGACGACTCAACGGATGGGAACGTTTTTTGATCAAGGTCTTGTGGCCCATGTGGCCTTTGCCGAGCCAATTTGTGGCGAGCTTTCAGGGATGGTTCGTCGGGCGGCCAAACAGGTGGGGGCGACGACTCATGTTGGAGGCACCTATGTGTGTATCGAAGGGCCTCAATTTTCCACCAAGGCGGAGTCCATGTTGTACCGGCAATGGGGCGTGGACGTGATTGGTATGACCAATATCCCTGAGGCGAAGCTCGCGCGCGAGGCGGAAATGTGCTATGCCACGATGGCGTTAGTGACGGATTTCGATGGCTGGCATGAGACCGAGGCCTCGGTGACGGTTGAAGCTATTTTGAACATCATGCATGACAATGTGGCGCAGGCCAAACACGTAATCGTGCAAGCGCTAGGGTATACGACTGAGTCACGAACCTGTGGGTGTGGAACGGCATTGCAGCAGGCTATCGTGACGTCGCCAACCGCCATTTCTGCTGTGGCCAAACGGCGCTATCAGTTGTTCCTGCCACCGCAACGTACGAAAAAAACAAAAAGGAGTTGATGACATGGGAAAATTGTTAGTGGTGGGGTCCGTTGCCTTTGATACGGTCAAGACCCCTTTTGGTGAGGTGGAAGATGTCTTGGGAGGGTCGGCAACCTATTTTTCGACCGCGGCCAGTTTTTTTACTGGAGTGGATCTTATTGCCGTTGTCGGTGAGGACTTTCCCGAAAAGCACATTGAATTTTTAAAAAGCCGGGGAATTGATATCTCTGGACTCGAACGGCGCAGCGGAAAGACTTTTCGATGGAAAGGGGAATATTCCTACCAACTCAATGAAGCGCAAACTCTCGACACCCAACTCAATGTTCTTGAAACATTTCGACCGAAAATTCCCGATCACTATCGAAATCCGGATTTGTTGTTTTTAGGCAATATCGATCCTGAGCTTCAACTCGACGTGTTAAATCAAGTGCAACGCCCAAAGCTTGTGGCCTGTGATACCATGAATTTTTGGATCGATGGAAAGCGTGAGGCGTTGTGGAAGGTCCTGGAAAAAGTCGATGTGCTCGTGATTAATGATGGGGAGGCCCGAGAGTTGGGTCAGGATTCGAATCTGGTCAAAGTGGCCAAGGAGACGCTCGCCCGAGGGCCCAAACATCTTATTGTCAAGCGGGGTGAATACGGGGTACTCATGTTTAATGAAAAGCAAACCTTTGGCGCACCCGCGTTTCCTTTGGAGATAGTGAAAGATCCAACCGGTGCCGGCGATACTTTTGCCGGAGGGTTTATGGGACATCTGGCAGCGACTGGTGATTTTTCAGAGGCCGGATTTCGAAGAGCCATTGTGTTTGGAACCGTAATGGCGTCCTTTAACGTGGAGGCGTTTAGTCTTGACCGTTTGCGCGACCTGGATTATAAGGAGGTAGAAACCCGCTTTCGAGAGTTCAAGCGTCTCACACATTTTGAGGACCTTTCATAAAGGACCCCCAAGTGGAGGTCTCCGTAAGGAGTAAGGAGTGAGGCGTAAGATTCCCGGTTCTTTACTCCTTACTCTCTCACTATTTACTCCTGACTATTCTAATCAGTGCGCAAGGTTGGTTGAGGCTCAAGTATGGATTCGTTAGGGACATTTTTTCGGGAGGCCCGGGAAGCTAAGGGCTTAACGTTAGAGCAGGTGGGTGCCTCCACAAGGATCCAGGAATCCTATTTGAAAGCTATAGAGGAGGAACATTTTCATGTGCTTCCTCAAAAAGTTTTTACCAAAGGATTTGTCCGGACCTATGCCCAAACGTTGGGGTTGGGTGAGGAGGAAGCCCTTCGGCGATTTTCAGCCGCGGCCGGATCGTATTATCTGAAGGAGGAGGAAGAGCATCAACAGATTATTCAACGTGAAGAGGATGATCGCAAAGGGAAAGCGAATCGAAATGCAGTGATTATTCTTACAGGGGTGATTCTGGTTGGGCTTGTATTTATTTTGCCCAGAGAACAATCACCGTCACCAACTCCCTCCAAAGAGCAACAATCTAAGACTGCATCCGACTTCTCGACTCCATCCGCGGATTCCATCACTGAACTCGCGGATGAACCAGAGACAGATCAAGAGGTCTCCTCGGAAGAACAAAGTCCTACCTCATCGCCGAATGAAGGGGCTTCATCTCCTGTCACCCCGATATCGAAACCCGTCACCACACCATCAGGGAGAACACGGTCGGTTCCCAAACCAGCAGAAGTCGTCGAAGGAGCACCAGTTGTGACTTCAGTTGAGCAAGTGAGGACCATGAGTACCCCGTTCGAGCCGGGAATGGGCGAACAGGACGGCCCCTTAATGTTGGAATTGGAGGCATTGGAAATCACGTGGGTTGTTGTCCGATCTGATGACCGAGAACCGCATGAGGCCTTATTGCAACCAGGAGAGCGGGCGCTTTGGCGGGCCCATGACCGATTTTTCTTGACTCTGGGAAATGCCGGCGGGGTTAAGGTGACTCTCAACGGAGAACCGCGCGGCCCCTTTGGAGAACTTGGAACGGTGATACGTGATCTCGAAATCAAACCATAAAGGTGCTGCTGAAAAAGCATGTCCTGAGTTTTTTCGAAGGATCACCCTGCTGCCTTCTCGGGCATTTCCCTCGACAGACTCAGGACAGGGCGGCCTTTTTGAACAGCCCCCTTTCTCCTTATCCCTCAAGGTGATTGTCGCAAAATTGATTTTTTTGAATTATTCAACAAACTTCTATACGGAATACAATCCTCCCAATCACAAAATTGCACCCCTCCGATGTCCGAACAACCCCTTGATATCCCACCGTTAATCAAAGCCGCGGAAGCTGCCTATCAGTATGCGGTGGCCCCCTCTTCCGGCTTTCGTGTTGGAGCGGCCTTGCAAACGGAACATGGCGACATCTTGATGGGGTGCAACATTGAAAGCCCTGTGTATCTCGGTATTTGCGCTGAACGCGTGGCGTTATTTAAAGCTCTGTCTGAGGGATTTCGAAAATTTTTTGCATTAGCTATCGTGTGCGAGGAAGGGGTATATTGTCCTCCCTGTGGCACCTGTCGGCAGTTGTTGTGGGAATTTGCTCCTGGTTTGAAAATCATACTTGTGGGTGAGAATGGAACAACTCAATTGCATACCATTGAAGATCTGTTGCCAAAAGTTTTCGAACGTGGCAACAGAAAACCTTTTAAAAACAATGACATAGTGTGAATTTATGGTTGTGGCCAAACCTTGACAATATTCAAAAAGCGTTGATATATTTTTGACGTTTTGCATGCTTTGAAATCAAAGGAAGCGAGGAGTACCATAAAGAAAATAGGTTTTTATGGGGACCAGGGATAGTGGTCCCAACGGTCTTTTTGGTTGCGATCTCATTATTTAAAGGAGGAGTTCATGAAGAAGTTTTTAGCGATTTGTAGTTTGGTCACGGCATTTGCCTTTGTCGGGGGCGACTTGGTCTTTGTCGCGGGCGATCTTGCGTATGCCGGCAAAGAAAGGGATCCGAAAAAGGCCCGTGTGCCAAAAGCGGAAAAAGCTAAAGCCAGAAAAATGAAGGCTCCGTTTGGCAAATTGAAAAAAGCCCCAGCGGATATCGTTGCCGAAGGCAAAAAGATTTTTGAAGGAAAAGGCACCTGTGTCAATTGCCATGGGAAAAAAGGGGACGGGCAAGGTCCTGCAGGGAAGGTATTGACTCCAGGTCCTCGGAATTTCACCAATTGCAAATTCCATAAGAAAAGAAAAGATGGCGAATTGATGTGGATTTTGCAAAATGGTAGCCCTGGGACGGGGATGGTGGCCCTGGTTCCTGGCACCATCTCAAAAGAGGAAGGGTGGAAGGTTTTATCTTACGAGCGGTCTTTCTGTGCGAAATATGCGAAATATAGGAAATAGGAAACGCTTGTAAAACCTCCTACTGTATGGGGGAATCTTATTATTATGTAGCCCCGTTTAGGCCTAACCTAAACGGGGCTTTTTCGATCTGTGAATGGTGAAAAATTGAAAGTGCTGGCGTCTAGGTATTTCTATGAGAGCGGGGCCCTTTGGTATGGTATTGTTTTATGTGTTGTGCTCACTTTTCTGTGGGCTCCAATTTTTGCCCAAGAGATTGAACCCTTACGGCCCAGGGTTCCTGTGGCAGAAAGGGCTATGGCCAGAAAAATGATTCCGCCATTTGGTTTTACGAAGCAGGCCCCTCCCGATATCATCGCTGAGGGGAAGGTATTGTACGAGGGGAAGGGTACCTGTGTGAGTTGCCATGGCGAATTGGGAATTGGGGATGGCCCCGTGGGTCGCCAACTCACTCCGAGCCCACGTAATTTTACGAATTGCCGGTTTCATGCGAGCCGGCGTGATGGTGAATTATTTTGGATTCTAAAAAATGGGAGCCCTGGAACGGGTATGGTCCCTATGATTCCTGTCACGATCACCGAAGAAGAGGCCTGGAAAATCCTGGCCTATGAACGAACCTTTTGCCAGAGGTGGCAACGATAAGGGGAATGTTGAAAAAAGCCGGCAGCCTTCGCTAAAGCTACGGCTGGCAAGCCAACAGCGTTCCATGCCTGCCCCGGAGCGGCTTCGCGTAGGCAGGTATCGCCCTTTTGCCGTGCTCACGTACTATGAGTACGCTCCGCACGTCAAAAGGGCGCGGCCCTTCCTTCGACTCTGCTCAGGACAGGACGAACCCTTCGGAAAGACTCAGGGCATGCTTTTTTGAACATTCCCTTCCCCTGACGATGCGCGTGGCTCATCTGA